>DASWQQ010000256.1:0-3543 GCA_036403615.1 Candidatus Dormiibacterota bacterium
TCCGCTCGGTGCCCAGACGGATGGCGTCAGGAGCGAAGGCGCCGGGCAGGTCAGTAGCCTGGTCCCGGGCAGCACCGACAAGAATCCCGATTTTACCTGGGAGTCCAAAGGACGAATCACCGAGCGGGGCTACGAGATCGAGATTCGGATCCCGTTCAAGAGTCTGCGTTACCCGGGTGGAGGGCCGCAGGCATGGGGGTTCAACGTCTCGCGCGTGGTGCAGCGCACCGGATACATCGACACCTGGACCGACGTCCGGCGCGCGAACGCATCGTTCATCGGGCAGGAAGGAGCACTCGAGGGCCTGCACGACCTCAAGCGCGGTGTTGCCATCGAGGCGCAGCCGTTCGTCACCGCGACGGCGGACGGCGTCCGAAATGGGCCGACCGGAGATTTTACCCGGGAGGGCGTCAACCCGGATGCCGGCCTCAACCTGCGTCTCGGCTTCAGCAGCTTTGCTCTCGACGCGACCGCTAATCCCGATTTCAGCCAGGTCGAGAGCGACGAAGGACAGGTAACGGTCAATGAGCGCTTCGCGCTCTTCTTTCCCGAGAAGCGGCCGTTCTTCCTCGAAGGCATCGAGCTCTTCGGATCGCCGCAGACGCTGGTCTATACCCGCCGTATCGTGAACCCCAAGGCCGGTGCCAAGCTCACCGGCAAGTTCGGACAGCTTGGGGTAGCGCACCTGACCGCGGTGGACCAGACCGGTGTGGGGGATGCCTGGTTCAACATCACTCGTCTGCGCCGGGATTTTGGGCGGAACTCCATAGCCGGCGTCACATTCACCAACCGCGATCAGGGCAGCAACCACAACCGCGTCCTCGCTGGAGATTTTCGCTACGTCTGGGGCCTTTACTACACCCAGTTCCAGCTCGGCGGCTCCGTCACTCACGATGCCCTGGGCAGCCGCACGGCACCCATCTGGCAGGCGGAGTATGACCGCACCGGCCGGACCTGGGGGTTCAATTATCTGCTCAACGGACAGGGCGCCGGCTTCGATGCCCAGGCCGGTTTCGTCAACCGGCTCCGAAGCGGAGTGGTGAACGGTCACGCGTTCAATCGTCTAACGCATTACGGTGCCCGCGGCGCCCTGCTGGAAAACCTCACGGTGTTCTTCGGTCCGGAGCGGACCTGGCTGCACGATCACTTCGGCTTCAAGCCTGGACTCGAAGGCGATGAACAGTTCGACGCCACCTTCCAGCTCCGTGGCGGCTGGGCGCTCAACGGGCACGCCGAGCGGGATTTCGTGAACTTCCAGGACAGCAGCTACGCCGGTTATACCATTGGAAGTGCCGCCGGTCCGGCCTACGTGCCGGCTGGTGATTTTTCGGGAGTCGTCGGGCACCTCAAGGTGACCACTCCTACGTGGAGGCAGCTGGGCGCCGATGTGACCTATCAGTGGGGACGCGCTGCCATCTTCGAGGAGGGGACTACAGGACACGGCTGGCAACTGAGCGGGAGCCTCAACCTGCGGCCCACGTCAACCGTGCGCGTGGCTGCAACGGGAACTGTTTTTCGGCTGAGCCGGCTCGGTGGCGGCGAGTTCGCCCGCTCGACGATTCCACGGCTCAAGCTGGAGTACCAACCCAGCCGGGCGCTTTTTTTCCGCGTCATTGGAGAGTACCGCTCGGAAAGCCGGGCAGCCCTCCAGGACCCGACGACCGGAAGCCAGCTGTTGGTCGGTGGCGCGCCTGCGCTCCGAACTCAATTCAACGGCTTTCGGATGGACCTCCTCGCGTCCTTCGAGCCGACCCCGGGGACCGTCGCCTTCCTCGGCTACGGCAGCTCGCTCGAGAGCGACGAGGAGTTCAACTGGTCCCGTTTGCGTCGGGTGAACGATGGCTTCTTCGTGAAGCTGGCGTATCAGGTGAGGCAATAGGCAAAAGTCAGTCTGGACGGTCTGCCTGATAGACTGTCTTCCCCTCGAGTAGCGTCCGCAGCACTCGTACGCTGTGAATCTCTCCGGTTGGCACTTCAAACAGGTTTCTGTCCAGCACGATCAGATCCGCCAGTTTCCCCACTTCGACCGATCCGGTCTCACGGTCCTGATGGTTCTGGTACGCCGCGTTGATGGTGTACATCGCGATCATAGTGGGCAGATCAACGCGTTCGGCCAGATGCCATGCAGCCTGGTTCGGTTGATTGGGCGGGCGGTGGGTGATGCCGACTTCGATGGCATCGAGCGGGTTGAGCGAAGACACCGACCAGTCGCTCCCGCCTGACACCACTGCACCGGTTCGGTACACGCTCTCGATCGGATAGAGCCAGCGCGAGCGGGCTGCGCCCAGGGTGGGCTCGGTCATCTTCGTTAGATACTCGTCGCCGTTGGCCCAGAACGCCTGGAAGTTGGCGACCACACCTAACGCTCGAAATCGCGGGATGTCGTCGGGATCGATCAGCTCGAGGTGCGTGATCGTGTGCCGTGCATCGTGTGTGCCGTTGCGAGCTCGCGCATAGGCATAGGCGTCCAGCGTCATCCGGATGGCTCGATCGCCGATTGCATGCACGTGAATCTGAAACCCGTCCTGATCCAATTCCGCAGCCAGGTCCTTGAGTGCCGCGGGGTCATAGATCGGCTTGCCCGGATCACCCTTTCGGTCGCCGTAGGGGGCGAGGAGCGCCGCCGTCCGGGCCTCGATCACTCCGTCGGCGAAGAGCTTGACAACGGTCGGGCGGACTCGTGGGCTGGCATATCGGGTGCGCAGATCTCGCAGCTTCGGGAGCATGCTGTCGGGGAGCGGGTCACCGAGATGGAGCGCGGCGATGACGCGGAAGGTGAGGGAGCCGTGCCGATCGGCCGCGGAGTAGGCTCGCAGCGCGGCTTCGTCGGTTGCTGCACTCAGCACGGTGGTGATGCCGAACTTGTTGGCCATCGTTTGGGCCCGCTGCAGCCCTGCCGAGAGCTCCGTTGGAGTGCGTTCGGGTAGAATCTTGGCGACCAGATCTATCGCGGACTCCCGGAGAGTCCCACTGGGCTCGCCGCCGGGCGCGCGCTCGATGCGCCCATTGGCCGGATCGGCCGTTCCCTTCGTGATCCCCGCCAGTTCCAGTGCCTTCGAATTGACCCAGGCGGAGTGTCCGTCGGCGGCGTAGAAGAGTGCCGGGCGGTCTGGAACCACGGAGTCGAGCGCGGCCTTCGATGGATTGCCATTCCTGAACACCGGTAGCTGCCAGCCGTTGCCGCGCACCCACTTCAGCTCGGGGTGAGCATGGGCATAGGCTCGGATGGTGTCCGCGATCTCGGTCCCAGTCTTCAAATCGTCGACCGTGCATTCGCCGAGCTGCACGCCGGAGTCGATCGGGTGAACGTGCCCATCCTGAAAAGCGGGGAGGATCATCCTGCCTTTCAGGTCGACGACTTCCGTCGCAGGCCCGATCAGGGCGGGCGGAATGCTATCGCCTCCGACGTACGTGATGCGGCCATTTCGGATCGCGACGGCGCTGGCCCAGCTCCGGGCCGCGTCAACCGTGTAAACCGCGGCGTGGCGGAAGACGAGATCAGCGGGGCCGGCCTCGCGTGTAGCGCCCGACCTGGAGGTCGGG
>DASWQQ010000257.1:0-15992 GCA_036403615.1 Candidatus Dormiibacterota bacterium
TGGAACCGTGGTTGCGAAAGTCGACCTCATCGATTTCTTTGGCTTCTCGGTGGCCTGATCTCGTTCTTTTCAGGCTTAGTCGCCCCAGCGCCGAATTAAAAGGCACGATGCCGGCAGGCACCTGCTAGCGTCGACGAGTGCCCCCATCCGGAAAGCCAGTTTTATCCCCTGAGCCATCGGCTTCGGCGCGGGCGGCGCTCAACAAGGTTTTCAGACTCCCCGACTTCAGGCCGGGGCAGGCCGAGGTCGTCGCCGCCGCAGAGTCAGGTGCGGATGTGCTTTTCGTGGCGCCGACCGGGTCTGGAAAGAGCATCGCTTACTGGGTCCCGGGAATCGTTGCGGGCGATCTGACCGTCGTCGTCTCACCACTGATCGCGCTCATGGTTGACCAGGTGGCTCGGCTCACGTTGCTCGGCATACCCTCGGCGTGCATTCACAGCCAGATGACCTACGAGGAACGTCGCGAGACAATGAGGCGCGCATCGGCAGGCGAGCTGCGTTTTCTCTACCTGGCGCCTGAGCGGATCGGTGCGACAGGTTTTCTGGATGCTCTCAGGCGGCTGAAGGTATCACGGTTTGTCATCGACGAAGCTCACTGCATCTCGAGCTGGGGACACGACTTCCGGCCCGAGTATCGCCGGCTAGCTGAGGCGATCGAAGCCTGCGGTCGGCCGTCTGTAGGTGCCTTTACGGCGACGGCAACCCCGAGGGTGCGCCTCGACATCATCGAGAGCCTGGGCTTGAGGGAGCCGGTTGGTCGGGTGACCGGCTTCGTCCGCGAGAACCTCAACCTGTCGGTGGTTCGTTGTCAGGGAAAGAGAGAGAAGGACGAGGCTCTGCGGGCACGGATCAGTCCCCGCGACGGTCGTTCGCTCGTCTACTGCGGCACGCGGAAAACCGCGTTGGAACTTTCCGCCCTTCTCTCCGGCGCGGGGATCGCGACCGCCTCCTATCACGGCGCGCTCGACGGCGATGAGCGGCAGGACGTTTACACCAAATTCGCCGGCGGCCGCCTCAAGGTCATCGTGGCAACCTCTGCATTCGGCATGGGTGTCGACTTCGCCGACATCCGGCAGGTGATCCACTACGACTTCCCGGGCAGCATCGAGGAGTACTACCAGCAGGCGGGTCGAGCCGGCCGGGATGGTCAGCCTTCGGATTGCATCCTGCTCTACAGCCCCCAGGATCGCCAGCTACAGGACTTCTTCATCGAGCAGGCATATCCGGAGCGCGACACCGTTCGTGCCGTCTACCGGGAGATGCTCCGCGAGGGGACCGGCTGGATCGACAACTGGGGGGCACGCCTGCCTGCAATCGACGGCTCCGCTGTGCGTGCCGCCCTTTCCCTGCTGCAGCGGGTCGGTGTAATCGGGCCTGACGGCGGCATCAACAAGCTCGAAGGCTCGCCAGTCGACTTCGAGGAACAGGCGCAGCTCAAGGAGCATGCCCATGCGCGTGTCACGCAGATCATGGACTACGCAAGCTCACGCGGCTGTCGCCACGCCCGCATCGCCGACTACTTCGGGGAGGAGGGTGTGGCACGGACTTGCGCCTCGTGTGACAACTGCCTTAACCCTCAGATCACGTCTACTCTGACCGTGGTACCGGCCGAGGTGGAAGCCGCGCTGGCCTGTGCCGACCGGTTCAGCGGGCACCTGGGCGCGTCCCGTGTCGCCGTGATACTGCGCGGAAAACCTGATGCCTGGGTCAGTGGCAGGGCATGGGTCAAACGGCTCCCTTTCTACGGCGCATTGGCTGTGTGGGAGGTGGAACGCATTCGCGATTTGCTTTCCGCGCTCATTGAGCTGGGCTTGATCACCCGCGGGCACGGCGAGAGGCCAACCCTGTCGATCACCAGGAGCGGCAGGGCCGCTCTAGCGGGGGAACAGCCGGTGACCGTGCAGTTGGAGGTTGCGCCATTGCGCGGCGTGCGGGGCCGGAAGAGCGGGCTGCCCGCTGGCCCTGGAGCGGCCGATCTGAGCGATGCGGTGGCGAGTCGCTTCGATGCCCTGCGGCAATGGCGTCTCGATGTCGCCAGGCGTTCAAAGCTGCCGCCTTACGTCATCTTTCACGATAAGACCCTGGTCGAGATCGCGCGCAGCAGCCCGACCTCGATTGCGGACCTGGCTGCAGTTCCCGGTGTCGGTGAGACCAAGTTGGAGCGGTACGGGGAAGCTGTGCTGGCCACAATAAGAAAAGAGGCGGGTTCCGAACCCGCCCCTTAGAAGTCGAGACTAGCCGATCAGGCTGTTACAGGCTGCGGCCTGGTCGCGAATGCGGGCACCCTGACCTTCCGCGACTCGCGGACGACCAGGAAGACCTCGAAAAGTAGCGCTCCGAAGACCGCGAACGCCGCCAGCGCCAGGCCGATCGCTGCGTAGAGGGCGTAGGTTCCGATCGTCCACCAGCCGTAGGCGTTCAGGAGTAGACCGCGCAGCGTCTCACCGCGGAAGAGGCTCTGCACCTGGCCGGCCAGCTTGACATTGGTCGGGTTTGCCTGAGCCTTTGCACTCACCTGGGAGTAAGTCAGGCCACCGGCAACGTTGGTCAGATGCCGCCCGATGAATCCGTTCGCGTAAGCCTTGGCCATGTCGCCGTTGACGACCTGCTTACCGCCGTATTGCTGCAGGTCAGCCATCTCGATCGCCGGGAGGCCCGGGGTTCCCGCAGCCGGGAAGAAGATCTGCTGGTTCGTCAGTTCTGTGCTGATCTGGTTGTGGATGAAGGAGTTCCCCCAGAAAAGGAATCCCGCGCAAAACACCAGGATGCCGATGAGGCCCACCTGGAGGACGTACACTCGTCGCCGCATTGTCGTTGTCATTTCGATTACCTCCATGAAATTTGCTTCCCGGACACTGCCCCGGCTTGATTCCATCCTGACCCACTTCACCTGGCGCGCTCAGGCCCGATAGTCCTGACCTGACTGTGACCAAACCGTGCTTAGTCGGGACCCTCCCTTTAGTTCGAACTAGAGAAGAGCCAGGCCGACCGCCGAGGGGACTGAAAGCGGATGGCAGCTGCAGGCATGCTGATCGCTCTCGCGAGCACGCATCGTGAGCTCGAACCTTGCCCAGGCGTGCGCTGCTGGGTCGTGGCCGTCGAATGTGATCGGGTCGAAGCCAAAGGCGCGGATATCGGGACCATCGCCTTCGCTGCTGATTACGATCGTCCTGCTGTCCAGCGTAAGTAGGGATCCGATTGCCCGGGAGCCGGCCTCGGCCACCGACTCCGGATCGATCGCAGTAGCGACCGACCGATCGGCTTCTTCCAGGCTGGTAAAGAGTTGTTGCCTGCCGATACCCTTATCCGCCAGCTGCTGGGCCATGCGGAAAACGCGCTCCTGCGTCTCGATCGAGTGGGCCCGCTGCGGCAGCCCGTGCGCCCAACGATCGGCGCTGGGAACTTGGCTGCGGTATTTTGCCACCCAGCCCGCCCGTGAGATCTCACGCCCGAGGGCCGGCGCCACCGAGGATTGTGGCTGATCTGTGGAAATCATGGCTCCAGCATGCACGACCTGCGGTCAGACCCACAGGGACGGTGGTCCCTTCCGGATAAGGACAATTGGCCCCGCCCGCTAGTCGCCCCGTTTGCGAAGCGCCGGCCCCGCGCCGCGTAGCGGCCTTGCCAGCTTGCTGAAAATCGGATGAGTCCGTCGGGACTCACCCGATTTCTTTGTATCAACCGAGCGAGGGCTTTAGTTGACTCCGGCGCCAGCCAGGTCCCTTGTGACTTCCGGCTTTAGTAGGGCTCCACGCTTCAAGACGACCTTGAGGGCGCCCGTCCGGCCGGCGTCGGCGAACGTGTCGTACGCCTCCACGACGCTTTCCAGTGCGAAGCGGTGGGTCACGAATACGGTCGGGTCGAGCCGGCCGCCCTGGATCAGGTTGAGCAGCCGTGGGATCGAGTACGTGTCGACCAGCCCGGTTGTGATTGTGACGTCACGGCTCCACAGCTTTTCCAGGTGAAGCGTTGCCGGGTGCCCGTGCACGCCAACGTTGGCCACATGGCCGCCGGGACGTACCAGTTCGGCACACAGCTCAAAGGTTGCCGGTACACCGACCGCCTCGATCGCGACGTCGACGCCCAGTCCATCGGTCATCGCCATGACCGCTGCGACTGCCTCCTGTGTCCCGTTGTTGATGGTCGCGTCAGCCCCGAAGGTCTTTGCGAGGGTCAGTCGACCATCCGAGAGATCGATGGCGATGATTTTGCCGGGAGAGAACAGCCGCGCCGCGAGGATCGCCGCGAGGCCGATCGGACCGGCGCCAACCACGGCAACGGTGTCGCCGGGAGCTACCTTGCCGTTCAGCACCCCAACCTCAAAGGCGGTCGGGAGGATATCCGAGAGAAGGAGCACCTGCTCGTCGGTCAGCCCGTTCGGGATCTTGTAAACGGATGTGTCCGCGAAGGGCACTCGGGCGTACTCCGCCTGCAGTCCATTGATTGTATGGCCGAAAATCCACCCTCCACCGCCGGTACAGGCTCCGTAGCGGCCTTGCTTGCAATAGGCGCAACGGCCACAGGAGCTTATGCACGAGATCAGGACATGATCCCCGAGGGCGACAGTGTTGACGGCGGAACCGATCTCGACCACTGTTCCAACCGCTTCGTGACCCAGGATCGTGCCGCGCTTTGTCTCGGGAACGTCACCCTTGAGGATGTGCAGGTCAGTGCCGCAGATGGTTGTCGTATCGATCCGCACGATCGCGTCGGTTGCATTCTCGATGCGCGGTTCGGGGACGGTGTCCCAGCTCCGCTTTCCAGGTCCGTGATAGACAAGCGCCTTCATCGCTTTACTCCTTCTTCATTGTGTCTGGCCCTGCAATCCAGGGTTTCGATAAATCCCTAGAGGGGACCTGACGATGACCTTATGGCCGCGAGTCGTGAAGTCACAGGGCCATCAGTCCCGCTAATCCCGGGCCTGCCCGCGGCTTTCGGGTCGTCTGGAAGCCGGAGGGCCCGAAGCGCATTGAGGATGACTCCCACGTCGATCCCCTCCTGCAGAAGGGCGCCTGCGGCTGGTGGCAACAGGCCAGCAGCGGCAAAGGCCATCGCCCCCAGCGACAGCCCCATGCCAACGACGACGCTCTGGACGGCGATGCTCCGGGCTCGGCGGGCGATCCGCATCGCTACGGCGAGGCGGTCGAGACGGTCAACCAACAAGACGACATCGGCAGCTTCGGAGGACGCCGTCGCCCCCCGGGCGCCCATCGCCACCCCAACGTCGGCGGCCGCCAGTGCTGGGGCATCATTGATCCCGTCCCCCACCATGACCACGGTGCCCCTTCGACGGTACGACCGGACGGCTTCGATCTTGTCGGCGGGGGACTGGCCGGCCAGGACACCGTCGAGAGCCAGTTCGTCCCCAACTCGAGCCGCGACGGCGCGCCGGTCGCCCGTTAGCATCACGATTTCACGAACTCCGGCGCGGCGTAACGAGGCCAGCGTCGTGGCGGCATCCGCCCTTACACGATCGGCGAGCCGCAGCATGCCGGCCAGCTGACCATCGATCGCGATGTAGACGCTGGTGGTCCCGGCGGCGGAACTCTCCTCGGCCTCTCCGGGGACCACGGCGGTCCCGGCGACCCATGCCAGCCGCCCGATCGCGATCAGGTGACCCTCGACTCGACCGCTAATGCCCAGGCCTGGCTCCTCGTGGGCATCGTTCGGTACGGTGAGCGCCAGGCCGCGATCCAGCGCGGCTCGAACGATGGCGGCCGCGAGGACATGGGAGGAGGCCTGGTCCAGTGATGCCGCCAGTCGGAGGATCCCGGCCGCCGGAATCCCCGCCAGGGGTAGGACCTCGCTGACCACCGGTGCCCCCTCGGTCAGCGTTCCTGTCTTGTCGAGCAGGACGATCTGTGCCCTCGCAAGCGTCTCCAGCGCGCCGCCCCCTTTTACGATGACGCCGCGCTGCGCCGCGCGCGAGATGCCGGCGACGATCGCGACCGGAACGGCCAGAATCAGCGGACAGGGGGTCGCTACCACGAGGACGGCCACGGCACGCACCGGATCACCGGAGACCAGCCATGCGATTCCGGCGACCAGGAGCGTGAGCGGTAGGAAAATGGCCGCATATCGGTCGGCGAGGCGAACGAAGGGAGCCTTCTCAGCCTCAGCGGCACGGACGAGCCGCACGATGCCCGCGTAGGTGCTTGCCGCCGCGGGGGCCGATGCGATGAGGTCGAAGGCCGAACCGGCATTGACCGATCCGCTTCGCACCTGGCTTCCGGTGTGGCGCTCTACGGGGATCGACTCGCCGGTCAGGGCCGATTCATCGAGAAGGGCTGTCGTGGCGACCACACCGTCGACTGGGAGGACCGCCCCGCCAGAAACCAGCAGACGGTCACCCCCCGCGACAACCGCGATTGGTACCGTTTCGATCGCACCGTTGCGGTGGCGGTAGGCGACGCGTGGCGCCCGCGCCAGCAAAGCGGTCAGCTCGGCTCGCGCCCGTGAACCCGCGAATGCCTCTAGAGCCTGTCCGGTGGAAACCATGAGCGCGATCAGAGCCCCAGCCAGGAGCTGGTGATAAAGCATGGCGCCCGCTAGTGCCAGGAGAGCGATGAGGTCGAGCCCCACCTTGCGCTGCCTGACGTCGGTGACGAGCGCGATGATCGTAGGCGGGACGGCGATCGCCGCGGTCAATCCCCAGGCAAGATCGGCACCGCCGAGAAGGCCCGCGACCCAGCAAGTCGCACCGGCGACCAGCCCCGTCAGCGCCGCCGCGGTCAACCATACGGACGGCTCCCGTCTAAGGGTTCCGATCACCCGGATCTATCCCGGGAGCGCTGTATGGCGGACGAGGTAGGTAGCCGCTTCGGCGCGTCGAGAGACCTCGAGCTTACCCAGGATGCTCGAGACGTAATTCTTCACAGTCTTCTCGGCGAGCTCCAGCGAGACGGCGATCTGGCGGTTGGTCCTGCCTTCTGCGACCTCTGTCAGCACCCTTTCCTCCTGCCCGGAGAGGCGCGCCAGCCGATCGTCCCCCTGTAGGTGCTTGCCCTGCCGAATCCGATCGAGCACGCCTCGCGTCACCGCGGCGTCCAGCAGATTTTGACCGCTTCCAACGGTCCGAACCGCACGCACCAGGTCGCCGCCCCGAATCTGCTTGAGGACGTACCCGGAAGCACCCGCCATGATGGACGCCAACATGGCCTCGTCATCCGCGTAGGAGGTCAGCATCAGGACGTGCGTCTCCGGGTGGTTCGCCCGAATCTGGCGGGTGGCATCGATGCCGCTGCCGTCGGTCAGCCGGACGTCCATCACGATCACATCCGGTCGAACCGCCTCGGCGCACAGGATCGCCTCCCGCACCGTTCCGGCCTCTCCCACGACCTGGAGGCCCTCCGCTTCATTGAGCAGCGCTTTGATCCCATCCCGGATGACCTCGTGGTCGTCGACCAGCATCACCCGCAGGGCCCCGGCAGTCATGGCTGAACCAGTAATTGCCATGGCGTCATCGTGTCATCATGACCCGGCGGTGTTGAGGGCGGAAGGTCCCTGGGTCTTTGGGACCTTACCAGTCAGAGGGGCAGGGCGATTCTTACCGTGGTGCCCTCACCAACGACGGTCTCGATCTTGAACTGGCCGCCCATGGCCTTTACGCGCTCGCGAAGATTCAGCATTCCCTGGCCGCTTTGCGGCGCTTCGGCATCGAAGCCCTGCCCGTCATCCTCGATCTGCAGCACTCCCTGGGCCTCCTCGCGAAACAGGCTCACCCGGCAGGTAGCGGCCTGCGCGTGCCTGCCCACATTGGAGAGTGCTTCACGGGTTACCTGCACCAGGTCGGCCGAGCGCGGGGCTAATTCGGCGGCAAGGCCGTCATCGATATCGGCGACCGTCGTTACTCCGCTTCTCTCCGAGAAGTCTGCAATCAGGTCGTCGAGGGCCTGGCGTAGCTGGCGGTCCGCCAGCAGGCCTGGCCGAAGGCCAAAGATGTAGTTACGGAGGTCCCGAATAGCACGATCGATCTCGCCAACGGCTGATTCCACCCGGCTCGCGATCTCACTGTCAGGGCTGCGCTGCGCGGCCGCCTGTAGCCCCATCCCGACGGCAAAGAGCGATTGAATCACGCCATCGTGCAACTCGCGGGCGATACGCTCGCGATCGTCCAACACCGCCAGGCGCTGCAGGTCACGCTGGGCGCGGGCATACTCGAGCGCAACGGAGGCCTGGTTGGCGAACGTCTCGACCAGTCGAATCTCTTGTTCCTCGAAGGCGGCGCCACCCACCGGGTTGGCGACGGCGAGCGTCCCGATGGCTCGACCCTTCACGGTTAGGGGAACGAGCACCATGGGGCCCAGGTGGCCGAGGCGGACCATCGGTTGGTACGTGCGCGGATCGGTCGAGGCGTCCGCCAGGACCGTCGCCTGTTGGGAGCGCATGACGTCGCCCGATACCGACCCATCCATCGGTACCCGCAGGCCGCTCAACTCGTCCGCGTAGGCACCGTCCGCGATGGTCACCGTCAGGCCCGTTTCACTGTCACCCTCGAGGCCTGGCACGACGATCGTGGAGGTCGCGGCCCCTGCCAGTTCGCGCGCATCATGTGCCACGGTCTTGAGCACGGCTTCGAGATCCTGGCCCGTGAGGATGGCGTCTCCGATCTTTCGGACTGCCTCCAGCCAGCGCTCCCGGCGGCGTCCCTCTTCATAAAGGTCGATGTTCTCGATGGCCACCCCGGCCTGCGTTGCCAGGACGAGCAGGGCTGCCTCGTCCTCGGCATCGAACTCCACGGCACCCTGCTTTTCGGTCAGGTAGATGATGCCGAAGGTTCTGCCCCGGGCGATGACCGGAGCACCCAGGAAGGAACCCATTGGTGGATGATTCGGCGGAAACCCGATTGAGCGCGGATCGTCCGTGATCCGCCGTAGTCGAAGCGGCTTCGGATCGTGGATGAGCGCGCCCAGGATGCCTTGACCCACAGGCAAGGGGCCGATGGCCCGCCGTTCCTCATCGCTCAGGCCCGCGGTGATGAACTGGCGGATTCGACCCTTGGCACCGAGCACGCCCAGGGCACCGTAGCGCGCGTTGGCCAGCTCCACCGCCAGATCAATGATTCGTTGGAGGACGGTGGGTAATGAGAGACCCGAGGCGAGCGCAAGACCGGAGTCGAGAAGACGATCCCGACGGTCTTTGGCTGAGCTCGAGGTCGAGTCCATCGCGCTGACCTTGACCTCAGGATCCGGGTGTCGTGGTGCGGCGGGCATAGTAGGCAGCCGCCTCGGCCCGGCGCGCCACCTCGAGCTTCGAGAGGATGCTCGTCACGTAGTTCTTGACAGTCTTCTCGGCCAGGTGGAGCTCCTCGCCGATCTGGCCATTCGTTTTGCCTTCTGAGATCAGGGTCAGGATCCGCTCCTCCTGTGCCGACAGTCTGGCGAGCCGCTCGTCCTTCAGGAATTGCTTTCCCTTTCGAAGCCGGTCGAGGACGCCCTTCGTGACCGCGGGGTCAAGGAGACTCTGCCCCGATCCGACGGTGCGAACGGCACGCACCAGGTCGGCCCCTTTGATCTGCTTGAGCACGTACCCGGCGGCGCCGGCCATGATCGAGGCGAACAGCGCATCGTCATCGGCAAAGGTGGTCAGCATCAGCACCTGCGTATTCGGCAGGCGAGCGCGAATCTCACGGGTCGCCTCGATACCGCTGCCGTCAGGGAGCCGAACGTCCATGATGACAACGTCCGGCCGGGCCCACTCCGCCCGGGCGATCCCATCTTTGACGGTTCCTGCTTCACCGACAACCGTTATGTCGGATTCCGGCTCGAGCAGGGACTTGATACCGTCTCGAACGACCTCATGGTCGTCAACCACGACGACGCGCAGCGCTGTATCGCTCACCGCCCTATGGTCGCAAATTGGGCTACACACTGGTCTAGGGGACCGGAACCATGTTCATGAAGGCGAAAATGGACAGGGTGCCGAGGTCAGTCAGAGTATGCGAGGCGATCGACAGGCGGAGGCTTCCGGTGCGTAGGAAAAGGACCGACCAGACAAGCCCCTGGAAGAAGACGATCGCCGCGAAGGGAATGAACCGGCCTGGGGCTGCGAGATTCACCGCCATTGCCCCAGCGAAGACGCCCAGCATCAACGGGTGGTTGGCGACAAAGGCGACCGACGCGTAGGCCACGATAATCCACCGCGACATGCCGGACGTCTGGTCCAGGAGAAGCCCTCGCCAGTAGAGCTCCTCGCAGGCGCCGTTGACGGGAGCGAAGACTAGCCAAAGAACGGCCAGTGGGATCGACGCCAGAAGCCCGATGTTCGGCAGCAGCAGGAACGGAAAGGAAAGCAGCCCTGCACCAACCGCTAGGACGAGCCACAGGCGATTGCCCCGCGACGCTGCAAACCAGGCGATCAGCCGTCCCCTGCCTGCGAACGTCCAGACAAGTCCCATAAGGATCGCCCAGTAGACCAGCATCGCCCCCGTCCACGCCCAGCGCCCAAGAACGCTGGAGAAGAGACGCGCTGCAACCGACCCAACCGCGAGCACCACGAGGGGCGACGCCAGCACGAGGAGGCGGTGGCGCCGGATTCGCAACCCGCGGCCGCGGCTATAAGCCCCACCGAGCCGCAGGCCTGGAGACGAGGTCAAACTCACGGGAAACCTTGTCAGGGCAACATGTCGCCTTTGGAGACGACGGTTCCGCGAAGGGAGCGGAGGTCGTTTTTACCCGAGTCGGACCGCCACCAGGCGACGCCAATGGCCGCGATGACGGTTCCAAGAACCAGGTAGAAGGCCCACAACAAGCTCGTCGGCCCGGCAAAAATCACCATCTCAACTGTGATCCAGCCCATCAATGTCACGCCCACCGCGAGGGCGGCGAGTGGGGCGATAGCCTGTCGGCGGGCCGTGATCGCAGCCGCCACGAGCGGGGCAACGCCGACAAAGGTAAAGAGTACGAGTCCTGGCACGAGGAAGGAGTGGAATGGTGTCCCCGCCAACATCTTGAGGGGTATGCCAATCAGATGGCCATCCGGCGCGAGGATGAACAGACCTCCTCCGACCAGGGCCCCGATGCCCAGCAAAGTCTCCAGGACGATAGCGAGGCGCGCGATCGCGGGCAGGCGACGAGACGTCGAGGCGGGCCGCGGATCGGTATGTCGGGCGCGTCGTTCATCGGTCTTGTAGGCGGTAGCGAGCTTGGGATCAGGGATTCGTATTCTGGTGGCCATTTGCTTACCTCAGAGTGCGTTAATCGTGACTGCGATGCGAGCATCGTCCCACCGGCGAGCGGACCCTCGTAGGGCCTAATGTCCTTCGGTTTGAAGGACCAGTGCGGGGTGGATCTCGAGGCCTGAAGTGGAGCGCCTGGCGCGCCGCCCCTTGCGCAGCTCCGCAGCCACGATCCAGCTGGCCCACGCCATCACACCCGTCGAGACGACGGCGGCGACAAGCCCGTGCGCTGCGGCCGTTCCTGTTACCAGGTTGTAGCTCGCATGCCAGATGGCGACGATAAGAACGCTGCCTCCCGACTCGCGGTAGAGCCAGGCGAGCAGGATGGACCCTGACACTATTCCCAGTGTGAGAATGGGCAGGATGGCGAGGCCCATCTGGCGGTAACTCTCGATCATAAACATGCTCGGAACATGCCACATGGCCCAGAGCAGTCCGATGATCACGGCTGTAAAGAGCAGGCTTCGCTTCTTCAGCATCTCATTGACCGCGAACCCCCGCCAACCGGTCTCCTCGGCGAAGGCAGTCACAAGAAGAAGCAACCACATCAACGGAGCGGCCACCAGGGGCAAACCGCTGAAGCTGCCCAGCTGAGAGAGGTTGGGCAAGCCCTGGCCGAACGCAACGCCAATGACGGCGGCGACCCCGTAGAACCCGAGCGGGCTCAGCGCGACGAGGTACCATCTCTTCGCCACCCGCCACTGAAACATCCGCCGGACGAGCTGACGGATACCGAGGGTTCCAGCTACCGCGGCCGACATGATCAGCCCTGCAGCTATGGGTCCGAACATGCCCGGGACGTGGCTCGGCCAGGGCTGTCCCTTGTATACTCGGGCGCCGGCCAGGGCCATCGGGACCCATACCGCCCAGGACAGGCCATAGGCGATGACGAAGAAACCGACAAGGGGGCGACGCCGGATGGTAGCGGCCAGCCGCTTCATCAGGTTGCTCCATAGCCATTGCCGACGGGGAATACCTGCATGGGTCCGGTCGGGCTTGCGATCAGGAACCCGAATCCTGGTTTTCATTTGGTCTCCTCATAGCGTTGATTGCGACTGCCGTGTTCGCCCATCGTCCCCCCGACGAGCGCATGGTCTCAGGGTCTAATGTCCCTGGCTTCGAAGGACTTGTGCCCTACCGCACAAGACTGATCGCAACCTACGCTGTTTCCGGAGGCGATCAAAATGACAGAATCGACCCGTCAGAACAGAGAGCCCACGGCGGCTAGTGATAATTGGCTGGCGATTGGAATGGCGATTGGGGTCGGTGTCGGGGTGACCTTCGGAATAATTATTGGCAACGTCGCCATGGGCATGATGATTGGCGCGGCGCTCGGGATCGTGCTCTGGGCGACAGTCCAAACGAAGAAGTAGAAGGTCCACGGTCGTCACCAGTCGGGGTGGGTGAGACACAGAATCGGGCGCGGCCCACTGCCACGCCCGATTCCTTAATGGGACCCCGCGTCAAACGGTCGGCACGGGCTGTGCGCGTACGAGCGGTCGCTGGGCCACCGGTGCCGTTCCATCAGGCCCGGCGATCACATAAACAACCATCGCCACGAATCCGAAGGTCAGAAGCCCGAGCAGCAGCAGGACGATAAACCAGGTCTTATCCTCCAGCTTCGCGGTGTTCAGCACCGCGCCGATCCAGGCGACGAGTTGCGTGACGCCCGCCGCCGCCATCACAAGGATCGCGAATGACGCGACCGCGACCATGCTCCACGCCAACGGAGTGGCGTGGATGCCGGTGACATCTGGTCCGTTCATGACGAAGCTCGAACTCGCCACGCCAACTGCCCCTGCCCCGAGGAGCAGCACCACCCCCGCGCCAATCGCTATCAAGCTGCCGACGAACAACCGTGTGACTACTGACTTTTTCATTGCAATTACCTCCCAGTATTCGCAAGAACGGTTTTGATCATGAAGTTGAGGAAGTCCGGTGTCTGCTCGTAGATCGGCGCATGTCCCGATGCCTCGAACCAGACCAGATGCTTCTGCGGGTTCTTGAGCGCCTGGTAATACCGCTCGGTGAGCACCGCCATGTCGCTCAGGTCGTAGCGTCCGGTGGCGAAGTAGACGGGCAGCTTTAACTCGGGTATCTGCTTCTGGTAATCGACGTTGCCCAGCTGGTCATACACCCGCATGAATGTCAGGTCCGTGGCCGGCACGGTTGCCACCTTGTCCGCCAGCCCGAATTCGGGGATATTGACGGAGTCGATCAGTGAGCTGCCGTGGTTCCAGGTCGCCTTCGGGTTGTTTTTCAGGATCGCCTCGCCGATGTATTTGCTGTAGAGCAGATCCAGGTAGTCGTTGTACTTCAGCATGCCCAGCCCGTGATATGGTGGCGGACCGTTGGCCTCGAGCTTCTTGATGAGCGCGGTGTTGCCCGCCTCGCGAGCCTTGTCGAGCACGTACTGGTAGCCCATCTGATCGTTCAGCGTCGGGTTGACCATCTGGCCGATGCCGACGTACGCGGCGAACAATTCCGGCCGCTGCTGCGCCATCCAGATGCCGACCATCGAACCCCAGGAATGGCCGACGATGTAGATCTTGTCCTGGTGGAAGCGCTGGCGCAGGAACTGGGTAAGCTGCAAGGCGTCGGCGACGTACTGCTGCGGCGTCATGTGGCTCCAATCCGAGAGGAGCAATCCGGCAGATTTTCCGGCCCCACGTTGCTCCCAGTTGACGACCACGAAGTGATCCTCGAGCTGGGGGATCCAGAGCCGATTCCAGCCCGTCTCGGTGCCGCCGGGGCCACCGGAGAGGAATAGGAGGACCGGGTTATTGGCGTTCTTTCCCCGGATGACGACCCACTGGTCCACGCCACCGAGTCGCACCTTCTCCATGGACGCGATGCTGCCGGCGACGACGCTGCCCCGGGCGTCCCGGATCGGCGGCGTGCTGGCGGTCAGCTGCGAAGCAAGGGCCAGGACCCCGCCGATGACGATCACGGCTGTGAGACCGATGGCGTAGCGGCGAGCCACCCAAAAGGCGAGGGCGACCGCACCCGCCAGAACCAGCAGGCCCGCGAGCATGGGCCAGTAGGGCTGGGTGAGAAACACGATGATGGTTCCGAGCAACACCAGCACGATGGTGGCCAAAACGGCGGCCGCCCTGGCGACGATTCGCAGGATGGACCGAGGTCTCCGCCGGCCTCGATGAGCGGGTGTGCTGATTCGTGGTGGCGCGACTTCAATCGGTCGGAGAGACACTGCCATTTCCAACTCCCTTGGGCATGCCGCGAAGCGCTAAAACGCGGGCGCGGTACCCGAACGCCACCATGGTGTCATCGGCAGCGGCTCGTGTTGAGGGCAGAAAGTCCTCGGCTACGTGGGACTTTCCGCAGGGGGCTACTACGGGAGCACTAACGCGTAAGTCCCGGGCCAGAGGGGCCCCTCGACCCTACCCGGACCGTCACTACAGAGCGACGCTGCAAGAACGGCAGAGTCTTCAACAGAAAGCTTGGACAGGACCTTGGAGGTAACGAACAAATGCTCAGGTACATATTGGTGGCGCTTCTGGCGCTTCACGGCATCGTTCACGGATTCGGATTCGGGGCCACATGGAGGATTGGACCGGCGGGGACGGTCTCCGCCACGCCCTCACTCATCCCGGGACTCGCTCCGGACGGGCCGCTGGCTCACGTCCTTGGAATCTTCTGGCTGATCGCTCTGCTCGCCTTTTTGGGGGCGGCTTTTGGGCTGCTCACCGACGGAGCCTGGTGGCGCATCGCCGCAGCCGCGGCGGCGGTCGTCTCATTGGCGCTGTGCGTCGCCTGGTGGAGTGACGGCAAGGCGGGTGCCGCCCTCGACATCGGCATCCTCGTCGCAATCGTGGTTTACACGCTGGCCGGCCCGGCCGCCGCGCTGAGAGGTGCGTCATGATCCTCCGCCCGGGCACACAGCACCTGCAGCGCTGGACAACACGACTTGCGTATCTTGTTGCCGGCCTCGGTATCGTGGCCGCCGCGGTGGGCGTCTTCACGGCATGGGGCCACACCCATGTCTCATTCGTGACCCTCCGAGGCGAGCTTGTCTCGATCCAGGGCGGGGGCCTTTACGGACACGACTCGGTGTCCGGTGCCGCCCAGGCGATAGGTCAGGACTTTGTCACGTTGCTGGTGGCCGTCCCACTTCTCCTACTGGCCACGTGGATGGCATCAAGGGGATCGATCCGGGGCCAGCTGATGCGAGCCGGTGGCCTCGCCTACTTCGCCTACACCTACATTCTGCTGGCCTTCGGAGCCACTTATAACGAGCTGTTCCTGATCTACGTCGCGCTCTTCTCGGCTAGTGCGTTCGGCTTCGTGTTGAGCGTCGTGTCGCTCGACGCCGGCAGGCTTAAGGATCACTTCAGCCGGCGCTTCGGCCGGCGACCCGTGGGCTGGGCGTTGATCGGTTTCGGGGCGCTGCTCACGCTGATGTGGCTCGGCCGCATCCTACCCGCCCTGTTTAGCGGTACGCCGCCACCGGGACTCGGGAACTACAGCACACTCTTCGTCCAGGCCGGTGATCTCGGCATTGTGATCCCCACAACCATCCTGGCCGGGACCCTCCTGGTCCGTGAGCAGACTTTCGGATACATCCTCGCACCGGTGATGCTGGTCATGGCCAGCGCTTTTGGGCTGGCGCTGGTGGCGATGTCCGCCTCCATGGCCCTGGCCGGTGTGGAAATCCCGCAGGTCGAGCTCGCCTTCTTCTCGCTCCTCGCCGTAGTCTTCCTCGCGGCCACCGTGCACATGCTGTCGAGCGTTCGCGCACAGGTGGCTGCAGCAGGTGGTGTCGCCCGTACCCACGCGTTGGCGTCCGGTTAAGGCG
>DASWQQ010000258.1:0-4540 GCA_036403615.1 Candidatus Dormiibacterota bacterium
ACCCGGATGGGACCATCAACCGTTTCCTCGAGAAGCCGTCGTGGGGAGAGGTCTTCTCCGACCAGGTGAATACCGGCATCTACATCCTCGAGCCCGAGGTGCTCGATCTGCTGCCGCCGGCGGCCGTGGTGGACTGGAGCAGCGACGTTTTCCCCAAGATGCTGCGGGGTGGGATGCGCCTCTACGGATATGCGGCGCCCGGTTACTGGTGTGACATCGGAAACATCCAGACCTACTACCAGGCGAACTGGGACGCGCTCGAGGGCCGGGTGGAGGTCCAGATCGATGGTGAGCGTAGAGAGGGCAACGTTTGGGTGGGTGAGGACGTCGAGTTGGGCCACGACGTGCGCATCGTCGGGCCAGCCTACATCGGCCAGGAATGCAAAGTGAAACAGGGCGTCTTCATCAACGGTCCCGTTTGCGTGGGCAACTTTTCGGTGGTTGACGAGAACACCAAGATGAGCAACTCGATCATCTGGAGCTACTCCTACATCGGTGAGAATTCACGGCTTCGGCAGGCGATCGTTTGCCGCCACGCCACCATCAAGAACAATTGCCTCCTGGAAGAGGGGGCCGTGATCGGCGACGAGGTGGTGGTCGGTGAGGGTAGCACGATCGATGCTGGGGTCAAGATCTGGCCGGACAAGCAGATCGAGCCCGGTTCCACCGTCCACGAGAGCATCATCTGGGCGGGGCACTGGAAGCGAGGCCTGTTTACTTCCTACGGGCTTGTAGGGCTGGTCAACATCGAGCTGACTCCCGAGTACTGTGCTCGGCTGGGAGCCTCATTCGCTGCGCTCTTCCCGAAAGGCTCCGCCGTCGGCGCTGCCCGCGATGGGCAGCGACCGTCCCGAATGATCAAGCGGGCGATGATCGCCGGCATGATGTCCGGCGGTGCATCCATCATCGACCTGAGTGAACTACCAATCCCCGTGGTGCAGTATTACGCCCGTCAGCACCCGATCGCAGGTGCCGTCCATATCCAGATGTCGCCGCTGGACAGTCGCTCCGCCGATATCAGGATGTTCGATGGTAACGGCGTCATCTTCGACAAGAAGACCGAACGGAAAGTTGAGAACGTCTTCTTTCGGGAGGACATCAGGCGGGTCCATTTCTACGAGATGGGCGACATCACCTATCCGACCGATGCGGTCGACTCCTACGTCGATGGGCTGCTGGCGCTGATCGACGTCGAGACCTTGCGGCGAGCGCACCCCCGTGTCCTGGTCGATTTCGACCACGGCAGCGCCTCCATCGTTCTTCCGAGGCTGTTCAAAGAGCTCAACGTGGAAGCCATCCCCCTTAACGCCGGCTTCGACGAGACCTACCAGTCGAAAACGCGAGATGCCTTCGCTGAGGCCCGGCGGCAATCGGCGCTGATCACGAGGACCCTTGGCTGCCGCCTGGGAGCCTACATCGATTACGGATCGGAGCGGATTTTCCTGATCGATGAGCTGGGAGAGTTGCTCGATCATCACGAGGCCCTGGGGGTCGTCGCGATGCTCGCGCTCCGGGCGCAGCCAGGCGTCCTGGTTGCCCCGGCGACCGTGCCGCAGAGCGTCGCGAGGCTGGTCAGGTCGATCGCGGGAGCAGACTTCGTCCCGGGCAAGGCGGAGCCCGCGGCGCTGCTACGATCCGCCCAGCAGCACCAGGCGCGCCTCGCCTCTGACGGCAACGGCGGCTATGTCTTCCCCGATCATCACCTCGCCTTCGACGGTATCTTCACCCTGATCAAGCTGCTCGAGCTGCTCGCCAAGGACGGACGCGCGATCTCCGCGGTGCGCAAGGAGATACCCCAGGAGGCCTACGAGCACCGGGCGGAGGCGGTCCCCTGGGACGCCAAGGGCCGGGTCATGCGAACCATGGTGGAGATGCACCGCGATGCATCGGTCGACCTGGCCGACGGGATCAAGGTATTCGTCGACGGCGGCTGGGTCCTGGTCCTTCCGGATCCGGACATGCCCACCTACCACATCATCGTCAGCCTCGAGGACTCGGCCCGCGCCAAGGCCCTGGCGGACCGCTACAGCGACCTGGTAAGGTCCGCGGTGGCCGACCCAGGCCAGGCAACCCCCGCCTGAGGCGGTGCTAAAATCCGCAAAGCCGCGCGGGTGTAACTCAGTTGGTAGAGTGCAACCTTCCCAAGGTTGAAGTCGTGAGTTCGAGTCTCATCACCCGCTCACTCTAGCCCCTTCCTCTTAACCTGCGCTTAATTTAGGACCTCCATATACTTGTGCAAGTGGGGGAAGCCCAGCTCGAGATCGAATCGCCGCCCCCAGCCCAGGTAGAGCCCAGCAGCCGCTACCTGAATCGGGAGTTGTCTCAACTCGACTTCATCGAGCGTGTGCTTGCAATGGCTGCCGGCCCCGGGTTACCCCTGCTCGAGCGCGTCCGCTTCCTGGCTGTGGTCGGCGAGCTCCTCGATCAGTTCTTCCAGGTCCGGGTGGCCGGACTCAAGGACCAGCTTCTCGTCCCCGTGACGCAGACCTCGCCCGACGGCATGACGACTGCCGAGCAGCTGCGCGCAATCCACACCCGGGTCCAGCGCCTGGTGACGAAGGCCACGAATGTGTTCGAGCTGGACGTGCGCCCGGCCATGGCCGAGGCGGGTGTCGCGCTGGTAACGGAGGCGACGCTGGACGAACGAGAGCGAAGCTACCTCGCAGCCGAGTTCAGGGAGCGAATTTTTCCCGTGCTGACCCCGCTCGCAGTCGATCCGGCACACCCCTTTCCCTACATCTCGCACCTTTCTTTGAACCTGGCCGTTATGGTCAGCGATCCGGGCAGCGGGCAGATGCGCTTCGCCCGCATCAAAGTTCCGCCTCTGCTGCCACGCTTTGTCCCCCTCCCCGATAGCCGTCGCATGATCCCCCTCGAGCAGGTGATCGCACTCCACATTGGCACTCTCTTCCCCGGCATGGAGGTTCTCAGCCATCACCCCTTCCGGGTGACCCGCGACGCCGACCTTGATCTGGTTGACGACGAGGCATCCGACCTACTCGAGATGATCCAGAACGAGCTTCGCCGCCAGCAGCGCAAAGCCATCGTAGTGCGACTCGAAGTCGATCAGTCGATGTCCCAGGAAATGCTGGGGCTATTGATGCGCGAGCTCGACCTCGCGCCGGGTGATGTCTACCGGGTCTCCGGTCTTCTGGATCACACCGATCTCTGGTCGATCTATTCGCTGGACCGCCCTGATCTGAAGGAGGCTCCTTGGTCGCCGGTGACGCCGCCGCGACTGCTGCGGACGGAGAACCAACCGGCGGACATCTTCCGAGTCTTACGGGAAGGCGATGTACTCGTGCACCATCCCTACGATTCCTTCTCATCATCGGCAGAAGCGTTCATCGATCAGGCTGCCGAGGATCCCGATGTCCTTGCCATCAAGCAGACGCTCTATCGCACCTCCGGACCAGTCAGCCCGATCGTCCGCGCCCTGATCCGGGCAGCGGAGAGCGGCAAGCAGGTGGTCGCGCTGGTCGAATTGAAGGCGAGGGGTGATGAGCAGGCCAACATCGCGTGGGCGCAGGCCCTCGAGCAGGTAGGCGTACACGTCGTGTACGGAGTGGTGGGACTCAAGACGCACGCCAAGGTAACACTGGTGGTGCGCGCCGACCCAGCAGGCATCAGACGCTACGTCCACGTCGGGACCGGTAATTACAATCCAAAGACGGCCCAGATCTATGAAGACGTCGGCCTTCTATCAGCCGATGCCGAACTGGGTGCTGAGGTCTCGGAGCTTTTCAATTTTCTGACCGGGTACAGTCGCCAGCGGCGCTTCGGCCGACTCATGGTGGCGCCGCTAGGCTTGCGCTCCGGGATCATCAAATTGATCAACCAGGAGGGGGCCCGACCTGGGGGCGGCAGGATCATCATCAAGGTCAACAGCCTGGTCGACACAGAGGTCGTCGATGCCCTTTACGCGGCCTCCCAGTCCGGAGCCGAGGTGGACCTCATCGTGCGTGGGCCGTGCAGCCTCCGGCCCGGAGTGGTCGGGCTCTCGGAGCGGATCCGGGTGAGATCACTGGTGGGGAGGTTTCTGGAGCACTCCCGTATCTTCCGCTTCGGCCCGGACGGCGACCAGGTCCAGTACTTCATCGGCTCAGCGGACTTGATGCCGCGCAATCTCGACCGTCGCGTCGAGGCGATGGTGCCTGTCGACGAGCCTTCACTGAAGGCTGAGCTTGGAGACATTCTCGGCACCGAGTTGCGGGACGACGTCCTCGCCTGGGAACTCCACGGCAATGGGAGCTGGACCAAGGTACCGACGCGGGCCGGGGTCAATGCTCAACGGGTCTTCGAGTCACTAGCCCTGGCGCGGGGGGAGAGTCGCGGCGCCCATCCAGATGCTTGAGCGCGAGGTCAAACTCGCCGCGGGCGCCGATTTCAGCTTGCCCGACCTTGCCGAGGTGGATTCCTCGGTGGAGGCCTCACAGCCTGATGAACGTCGCTTGGAGACCGTCTACTACGATACGCCGGATCTGAGACTCGCTCGCTGGGGCTGTAGCCTGCGTCTGCGGCAGGGCGAAGGCTGGACGCT
>DASWQQ010000259.1:0-5295 GCA_036403615.1 Candidatus Dormiibacterota bacterium
AGATATTCCGGACGCAAAATTATCGATTCGGTCTTCGTCCCGGTTGCCATAGCTATTGGAGTACTCAGGCTAGCGCCCTGCCCCTTGCTCAGGCGATGGCCAGCTCTCGATCAAGGACGCTCTTCAGATACTGGCCGGTGAACGAGCGCGGGTTGCGCACGATCTCCTCGGGCGTCCCGACTGCCACGACCTGTCCACCCTTCTCGCCGCCCTCGGGGCCCAGGTCGATGATGTGGTCGGCCGTCTTCAGGACGTCCAGGTTGTGCTCGATCACCAGGACCGTATTTCCCGCATCGACCAACCTGTGTAGGACGTTGAGCAAGCGTTCCACGTCGGCGAAATGCAGCCCGGTCGTCGGCTCGTCGAGAATATAAAAAGTCCGTCCCGTGTCGCGCCGGCTGAGCTCTTCTGTCAGTTTCACGCGCTGTGCCTCGCCGCCGGACAGTTGCGTCGCAGGCTGGCCAAGCTTTATGTAGCCGAGGCCAACTTCCACCAGTGTTTGCAGCTTGCGCTTGATCCGTGGGATCTTGTCGAAGAGCTCGGCGGCTTCTTCGACAGACATGTCGAGCACGTCGGCAATGCTCTTGCCTCGGTATTTGACCTCAAGGGCCTCGCGGTTGTAGCGCTTGCCTTTGCAAACTTCGCAGGGAACGTAGACGTCCGGAAGGAAGTGCATCTCGATCTTGATGATGCCGTCGCCCTCGCAGTTCTCGCACCGACCTCCCTTGACGTTGAAGCTGAACCGGCCGGCCTTGTAGCCGCGCACCCGGGCCTCCGGCAGTTGTGAAAACAGGTCACGTATGTACGTAAAGACGCCGGTGTAGGTCGCCGGGTTGGAGCGTGGCGTTCGGCCGATCGGCGACTGGTCGACGTTGATCACCTTGTCGATAAACCCGAGCCCCGAGACCTCGCGATGGGCACCGGGACGATCCTTAGCTCGGTAGAAATGCTGCGCCAAACGCCGATAAAGGATATCGCTGACCAGCGAGCTCTTCCCCGATCCACTGACGCCTGAGACGCAGATCAGCTTCCCCAGCGGAAAGTAGACGTCGATGTTCTTGAGATTGTTCTCCGTCGCGCCACGAACAACGAGCATGGAGCTGTTGCCCTTTCGCCGCCGCGCGGGCATCGGGATGCTGCGCTCGCCCCTGAGAAACGCCCCTGTGATCGATTCTTTCGATTTCAAGATGTCCTCGATCGAGCCGGTGGCCACCACCCGGCCGCCATGCTCGCCTGCCCCGGGACCGATGTCGGCGATGAAATCGGCGGTCCGGATCGTTTCCTCGTCGTGTTCGATCACGACGACCGTGTTGCCGATATCCCTGAGCGCAATCAAAGTATTTATCAGCTTTTTGTTGTCGCGTTGGTGCAGGCCGATCGAGGGCTCATCAAGTATGTAGAGCACACCCATGAGTTTCGACCCGATCTGGGTCGCGAGCCTGATGCGCTGCGCCTCGCCGCCGGAGAGCGACTCGGCCGCACGCGACAGGCTCAGGTACTCGAGCCCGACGTCGACCAGGAAACTGAGGCGCTCTCGAATCTCTTTCAGGATCGCCCTGGCAATCAGCATCTCCCGCTCCGGCAGCTTCAGCTCAGCGAACCACTGTTGCGCCGAAGAGATCGATAGCTCCGACACGTCGATGATCGACCGGTCCTTGATGGTTACGGCAAGGTACTCGGGCTTGAGCTTCTTGCCCTTGCAGACATCGCAGGGCCGCGGGCTCATCATCCGTTCGATCTCGGCGCGGATGAACTCAGACTCTGTCTCCCGGTGGCGACGCTCGAGGTTCGGCACCAGGCCTTCGTAAGACGTCTCGTACCAGCGACGCTTGCCCTCGCTGTTGAAATACTTGACCCTCAGCGGGTCGCCGTTGTTGCCATAAAGAATTATCTGTCTCTCTTTGACGGTGAGCTTGGCGAAGGGCTTGTCCATCGGTATCTTGTAGCGCTGCGCCACGGCCTCGACGAGGTCGTTGTAGAAGTACGAGGACCGGCCCCAGGTGCGGATCGCACCGTCGCCGAGTGATTTGGTCTTGTCGGGGATAACCAGGTCTGGATCGATCTCGAGCTTGCTGCCCAGCCCGGTGCAGGCAGGACAGGCGCCGTGGGGGTTGTTGAAGGAGAAGTTCCTGGGCGCCAGTTCTTCCATCGAGAAGCCGTCGTAGGGACAGGCGAAGTTCTGGCTGAAGAGCAGCTCCTCACCCTTGCCGTCGGCCGGGACGATGAGAACCATTCCCGAGGCCATCTTCGCCGCGGTCTCAACGGACTCGCGTAACCTGCTGATTCCCTCGGGCTCGATCACGAGACGATCGACGACGATCTCGACGTTGTGCTTCTTGTTCTTGTCCAGCGCGACTTTCTCCGTCAGTTCGTACAGGTTCCCGTCGACCCTGGCGCGGACGAAGCCGGCCTTGCGTGCGTCGACCAGGATCTCGTGATGCTCGCCCTTTCGATCGCGAACGATCGGCGCCAGGATCATGATCCGCGCGCCGTGGGGCAGCTCCATCACCCGGTCGGCAATCTGCTCCGTGGTCTGACGCGAGATTTCGTGCCCGCTGATCGGACAGTGAGGGTGCCCGATCCGCGCATACATCAGGCGCAGGTAGTCATAGATCTCGGTGACGGTTCCGACCGTCGATCTCGGGTTGTGGCTGGTGCCCTTCTGGTCGATCGAGATTGCCGGTGACAGACCATCGATCTGGTCTACGTCCGGCTTATCCATCTGTCCCAGGAACTGGCGCGCGTAGGAGGAGAGCGACTCGACATAGCGACGTTGGCCTTCGGCGTAGATCGTGTCAAAGGCGAGGGAAGACTTCCCTGAACCCGAGAGGCCGGTGAACACGACCAGCTTGTCCCTGGGGATCGTCAGGTCGATATCTTTCAAGTTATGCTCGCGCGCGCCCTTGATCACGATCTCGGTGTGCTGGGAGATTTTCTTCGTTTCAGCCACTGACTTTCGCCCGGGATCGGCTGCTCTTCGGCCGGTAGTTATAAGCGCCTGATTCGGCGGCGGCGGCGGGCGGAAGGCCTTGCCGGTAATCCATCGCGTCGTGCCGCAAAGCCACCAGCCGGTCACGCAACTCGGCCGCCCGCTCGAACTGGAGGTCCCTTGCCGCCTTTTTCATTTGACGTTCCAAATCTTTGATCAGCCGCTCGATCTCGTCGGGCGGCAGCCCCGAAGCGATCGTCGCGATGGTCTCTTCGACGGCCTTCTCCTGGTGCTTCTCCAGGTTGTAAACGGCTTTCACGATCGTGGCCGGAGTGATGCCGTGCTCCTCGTTGTAGGCGATCTGGATCGCGCGCCGGCGGTTGGTCTCGTCGATAGCTCGCTGCATCGAGCCGGTGATCGAATCGCCGTACATGATGACGTGTCCGTCCAGGTTGCGAGCTGCCCGACCGATCGTCTGGATCAGCGAGCGGGCATCGCGCATGTAGCTCTCTTTGTCGGCGTCCAAAATGGCTATGAACGCCACCTCGGGCAGGTCCAATCCCTCGCGCAGAAGGTTGATGCCAACCAGCACGTCGAAAACGCCAAGGCGCAGGTCTCGCAGGATCTCGACGCGGTCAAGTGTGTCCACGTCCGAGTGCAGGTAGTTCACGCGAATGCCCATCTCGCGCAGGTAGTCGGTCAGGTCCTCGGCAAATTTCTTGGTCAGGACCGTGATCAGGGTCCGCTGCTTTTTTACAATCCGTTTTTGGATCTCCGCCAGCAAGTCGTCGATCTGACCCTTCGTCGGACGGACCTCCAGTGTCGGGTCGACAAGGCCCGTCGGTCGGATGATGACCTCGATCGTCTGTTGCGTTCGCTGCTCCTCGTATGGGCCCGGAGTCGCGGAGACATAAACCACCTGCTTGACTTTGGACTCCCACTCGGCAAACGTGAGCGGGCGGTTGTCCAGCGCCGACGGCAGCCGAAACCCGTAGTCGACAAGAGGGATCTTGCGGGAGCGATCCCCGCCATACATGCCGCCGATCTGGGGAACGCCCACGTGCGACTCGTCGACGATGATCAAAGTATCGGACGGTAAAAAGTCCATCAGCGTGTACGGCTCCTGCCCCGGTCGACGCCCGGTCAGGTGGCGGGAGTAGTTCTCGATGCCGGCGCAGCTGCCGGTCTCGCGCATCATCTCCAAATCGAAGTTCGTCCTTTGACGGAGCCGCTGCGCTTCGAGCAGCTTGCCCTGGCCCTCGAACCAGGCGACACGCTCCTCGAGCTCGTCGTTGATCGCATCGACCGCCCGCAGGAGCTTCTCCCGCGGGGTGACGTAATGCGTCGCCGGAAATACCTGGAAGGTGTCGACGTCGCCTATGATCTCGCCCGTCAGCGGATCCAGCTGGACGATGCGTTCCACTTCATCGCCGTTGAACTGGATGCGGGTCGCGATCTGGTCATAGGAGGGCTGAACGTCCACCGTGTCGCCGCGGACGCGGAAACGCGAGCGGCCGAAATCGACGTCGTTACGCTGGTACTGAAGATTGGTCAGCTTTCGCAGAAAGATATCTCGGCGGAAGCCCTGGCCGGCGTGGATCTCGATCGACTCGCCCAGATAGTCCTCCGGGGAGCCGACGCCATAGATGCAGGAAACGCTTGCAACCACGATGACATCCGGCCTGGTCAGCAGGGCCCTGGTTGCCGACTGGCGGAGCCGGTCGATCTCGTCGTTGCGGGAGGAGTCTTTCTCGATGTACGTATCGCTGCGGGGGATATAGGCCTCTGGCTGGTAATAGTCGTAGTAGCTGACGAAGTACTCGACGGCATTCTGCGGGAAGAAAGAGCGGAACTCGCTGCACAGCTGGGCCGCCAGAGTCTTGTTCGGCGACATGACCAGGGTGGGCCGCTGGATCTCCTGGATCATCTGGGCGACAACCATGGTTTTGCCCGAGCCGGTGACGCCCATCAGGGTCTGGTGCTTCAGGCCGCGGTCGATCCCGTCGCCGAGCTTCCGGATGGCCTCCGGCTGGCCTCCAGCAGGCTCAAAGCCAGCCGTAAACGCAAATCTGGGCATCTCTCAATTGTAGGTTTGCACGGCCGCGATTAAACAGTCCCCTGGCCATGGTCCCAAGGCTGCCCGGCCGCTCGGGCCCGGGGCCGGCCAAGCACCCGGAGGAGCGTTAGGCTGATCGAGCTTGCGGCCTCACACGGCCCGGCGGCGGAATCGTTAGCCAGCGTCCGTTACTGTCGCGCTTGAGCTGCCAGCCGCCTTCATGGACCATCCAGTGATGCCTGCCACACAGAAGCGCCAGATTCTCCAGCTTTGTCTCCCCGCCCCGCGTCCACCACTTGATGTGATGCCC
>DASWQQ010000260.1:0-1528 GCA_036403615.1 Candidatus Dormiibacterota bacterium
GCGCTCCAGGTCGACGCCGGGCGCCACCTCGATCAGCTCTAGCCCCTGCTCTCCCAACCTGAGCACGCAGCGTTCGGTGATGTACAGTACAGGTTGTTGCCGCTTCCGCGCGTACGTCCCACTAAACGTTCGGTGTTCCACCTCGGTCACGAATTTGCGCGCGGTTCCGTCCTCAAGGATGCGCAACTGCCCATTCTCGACCACCGTCCGGAGCTTGCCGGCAGTGAAGGTCCCGACGAAGACGACCTCCTTCGCGTTCTGGCTGATGTTGATGAAGCCGCCGGCCCCGGCCAGCCGGTTGCCGAAGCGGCTCACGTTGAGATTGCCCTCGCGGTCCGCCTGCGCCAGGCCCAGGAAGGCCACATCCAGCCCACCACCGTCGTAGAAGTCGAACTGATAGGGCTGGTCGATCACGGCCTGCGCGTTGGTGGCGGCACCGAAGTCGAGGCCTCCAGCCGGCACGCCTCCGACGACGCCCGGTTCCGCCGTCAGCGTGATGAGATCGATGATCTTCTCCTCCGCCGCGACGCTGGCAACTCCCTCGGGCATCCCAATGCCGAGATTGACCACGCTGTTGGCCTTGAGCTCCATGGCGGCCCGACGGGCAATGAGCTTGCGCTCACTCATCATCATCGGTGCGATCGAGTTCATCGGGGCCTTGATCTCCCCGCTGAAGGCAGGGTTGAAAACCGTAGCGAAGGTTTGCCGGTGATATTCCGGCTTCTCCGCGACGACCACGCAGTCGACGAGAATGCCCGGGACCTTGACCTGCCGCGGATTGAGGCTGCCGCTCTCGGCGAGCCGTTCGACTTGCACCATGACGATCCCGTTGGAGTTGCGGACCGCCATGGCAATCGAGAGCGCTTCGAGCGTCAGCGCTTCCCGTTCCATGGTGATATTGCCCTCAGGGTCCGCCGTCGTGCCGCGGATGATGCCCACGGTGATCGGGAAGGCCTTGTAGAAGAGGAGCTCTTCGCCTCCAATCTGCAGGAGTTCGACCAAATCCTCCGTGGTGCGGGCGTTGATCTTGCCGCCGCCGAAGCGCGGATCAACGAAAGTCCCGAGGCCGACGCGGGTCAGGTGGCCAGGCCTATGGGCGGCGATGTCCCGGAACAGGTGCGAGATGACGCCCTGGGGCAGGTTATAGGCTTCTACTTGGTTGGCGAGGGCGAGGCGCTGCACCTTCGGGACAAGCCCCCAGTGGCCACCCACCACGCGCTTGAGAAGGCCCTCGTGCCCGAGATGGTTGAGGCCTTGATCCTTCCCATCCCCCTGGCCCGCGGCGTAGACGAGGGTCAGGTTCTGCGGCCTGCCGCTGGTCAGGAAATCCTCTTGGTTCCTCGAGAGGAAGAGGTCCTCCAGCGCCACAGCGATGGCTTCTGGGAAGCCGATGCCAACAAAGCCGCCAGTCGCGACGGTATCGCCGTCGCGGATCAATCGAACAGCTTCCGTGGCCGTCACGATTTTACCCCGCTCAGGCGAGCGCAGCGAAGTCAGCAGTGGATGAGGGGGGAGGTTCGGCATGTGG
>DASWQQ010000261.1:0-2195 GCA_036403615.1 Candidatus Dormiibacterota bacterium
GACACCGTTCGTCTACCTCGTGCTCTTCGCCGGACTGCAGACGGTGCCGAAGGAGTCGATCGAGGCGGCGCAAGTCGACGGCGCCACCTCGTGGACCCAGTTCATCTACATCGAGGTTCATTACCTTCGGCCGCTGTTTCTCCTGATCCTTTTCTTTCGGATGGCCGACGTGCTCCGCGTCTTCGACCACGTCTTCATCCTCACCGGAGGAGGGCCCGGGACATCGACCCAGTTGCTCAGCCTCTACCTGTACCGGATCGAGTTCAAATTCTTCGATGCCGGCCAGGCGGCTGCGCTCGCCGTGCTGGTGCTGGTCTCGATCAGCATCATCTACTCGCTGGTGACGCGGGCGCTGCCACTGGAGCGAGCCTGATGCGCAGCCGCCGCTGGCGGATCGCCATCCGCGTCATCCTGATCGTTGCCGGCCTCGGCGTCGCCGGTTTCCTCTACGCCTTCCCCCTCTACTGGCTGATTGCGACCTCGCTCAAGGGCAAGGCGGAGCTCTACCAGTCGATCAGCCTGATTCCCCGGCGTCCGACGCTCGAGTCCTACGCGAGCGTGCTTTTCCAGCGGGGCTTCTGGGTGCTGCTCAAAAACAGCATCATCGTTTGCGCCGCCACGGTGTTGATCACGATCGCGGTCGGGCTGGTCATCACCTACCCGCTCACGCGTCTGACGGTGCCGGCAAAGCTGCGGGTAGGGGTGCTCAACTGGGCGCTCTCCCTTCGTTTCCTCCCGCCGATCGCCGTCGTCATACCGTACTTCGCGATCGTACGCACGCTCCAGATCTACGACCAGCCGATCGCCCTGATCGGCATCTACTCCCTTTTCAACCTGCCCTTTGCCATCTGGATGCTCAAGGGCTTCCTCGCCGAGATTCCGCTCGAGCTCGAGGAGGCGGCCATGGTCGACGGCGCCAACCGCTGGACCTCTTTCCGCCGGGTGCTGCTGCCCCTGGCTACCCCCGGCCTGATGGCGGCTGCGACCATCGTCTTCACCTTCTCCTGGAGTGAGTTCCTCTTCGCGCTGATTCTCACCGCAACCCCGAACGCCCAGACCTTCCCGGTGGGCGTCCAGGGCCTCGTCACGCAATTCGAGATCATCTGGAACGACATGGCGGCCTCCGGTGTGATCGCCATGTCGATCCCGCTGCTGCTGATGGTGGTCGCCCGAAAGTACATGGTCGCCGGCCTCACCTTCGGCGTGATCCGCGAGAAATGAGGGGCAAGGTCTACCTCAATGGGGCGACGCTGATGACGACGCCGACGCGGCGTGTTCTCGAGATCGCCCGGGGCGCCGGCTATGCCGGGATCGAGGCGCGCGCCGAGCGCCTGCTCGAGGACGATGCAGAGGTACAGGCCACGGCGGAAATCGCGCGGGGGCAAGAGGTCCTGACCCTCAACGGGGTCCGGCTCACACTGCGCGAGGACGGCAAGGTGGACAGGCAAACGCTCGAGGCCGACCTTTTGCCTCGACTACAGATTTGCCGCCGGCTCCAGGCCCCCTACCTGCTGGCCGTGCCACCGCGTGCTCCTGGAATGACAGCGCGGTCTGCCATCCCGGGAACGCGCGACGGGCTTGAAGTGGCACGTGATCGCGCCGCCGCGCTCGGAGTCCGGATCGCCTTCGAGTTCCTCGGTTTCGAGGACTGCCCGATCAACACGCCCGCGATTGCCGCCGAGGTGGTCGACGGATTGGAAGGCGTCGACCTCGTCCTCGACTCCTGTCACTGGCACGCCAGCGGCAGTCAGCCGCTCGACGCATTTCCGGTCGAACGGCTGGCGCTGGTCCACCTGAACGACGCGCCCTCAAAGCCACCCCGCCTGATCGAGGACCAGGACCGGGTGCTTCCGGGCGAAGGCGTAATCAAGCTCGACAGCCTCAGACGCGAGCTGGCGCGCCGCGGCTACTCCGGCCCGTGGAGCCTGGAGACCTTCAACCCGCGCTACTGGAAGGAGGATCCTGAAGCGGTCGCGCGCCGAGGCATCAAGGCGGTCACCGAACTTTTCGCGGTTGCCTGACGCTGCGCCCTGCCGAACGCAACAACCGCCTGTACAAGCAAGCGCTCGAGGCCTGACTCCTCAGCTGAACAGGGTGATCACGCCGGCTATCAAAAGGGTCACGGTCCAGAGCAGGTCGACGTTGAGCCAGGCGCGCCGGAGGAAGCCGACACCGAATTTTTCGTAGACCACGAC
>DASWQQ010000262.1:0-2807 GCA_036403615.1 Candidatus Dormiibacterota bacterium
ATCTGAGGGTCGAGGGTTCAAATCCCTCAAGCCACCCCAAACTGATTCAGTGTTGGTACGCCGCGCCGGGGTGGCTCTTTATTTCACTCCCGAGAACGATTCCTACTGTGCCCTGCCCTCAGGTCGATTCGCCCTCGGGTCCATAGGCGCCATGCGCAAAACAGAAGCATGAAGAGCGTGAGAAAAAGAACGATCGGAAAGGACTCGTAGAGCAAGTACCACCAAAAGTTGGGGTTCTGCTGCCCGGGCGGATGCAAAAGGAAATAAGGCCCGGCAATCGTTAGCCCTGCCCACAGAAGCAGGAGGGCGGTCGCCACCAGCAAAAGCGGGATGGTGCGCCTTATTGTCAGGTCTGAGGGACGCATACCAACGCAATGAGTTTAGCCAGGTGCCAGTCGAGCAGCCGTGCTGCTGGCACCGTTGTTACCAGGTTGGCTTCCCTTCCTGCTCGACTGCGCGGCATCAGATCGCACGCAATCCTGGAGCAGCCGGATGGCCGGTTAGCTTGCCCGCTTCGGCAGCCAGCGAGCGAATAGGCCGGCGCCGGCGCCCAGCGCTGTCGGCACCAGCGCAACCAACGTCTCGTATAAGGGCGCGGGCTTCGCGACCCCCGGATGATAGTTCGTTGCGTAACCGACAATCGAGCTGGCGGGCACGGCGAGCCATAGCACGGCCACGAACACCCAGGCGAGACGCGGTCGCCAGAACGTGAACCCGAAGCCGGCGATGATCAGCGCGGCGGCGACCGGCTGGACATCATCGGCAGCGTGGTAATTGAGCCAGCCGATGATGAGGTCGGCGAGGAGAACCAGGGCGGCCGGCAGCAGTCGTTTCATCAGTCCCGGGGTCCGCGACTGCGCGTCCATCGCTCCCCGCAACACGTCAAGGCCGGTTCTCCAGCCCTTGGGCGAATCTTCGAGGAGGCTTTTGAACTCCTCGAGGTAGCGTTTCCGCCATGCGCGCGGGTAGAGTCCGATCAGCCATTTCACGTCTTCGCCAGACGTCGTGAACCGGCCGTTGTAACCCTCTTGAGCATCTCCAGATGCCCCCGGAGCGCCTCCGCTCCGCGGGCGGTGAGCCGGTAAGGTCGCCGGCGATCGTCGGATGGAACGGGCTCGATCAGACCCCGCTCTTCCAGCCTGGCGATGGCCCCGTAGAGCGTGCCGGGTCCCAGACGGAAACCACTGACTACCTCGATGTCACTCGTAATCGCGTAGCCGTGCTTCGCTCCCTGCGCAAGGCTGACCATGACAAGGACAGCCGGTTCAGCGAAGCGGCCGAGGCCTCCCAAACCGGCCGACTGCTTCATCTCACGATAGATCGTATCACGTACTACAGGCAGGAGTCTATATCGTTAGCGAAACCCACGACCCCGGAGAATTCCTCAAAGGAGTCAGAACCAATGCCTAAACAACTCAAGACCAAGGAGATCATCGCCGCTCCGGCCGACGCTATCCGGATCGTGCCTCTAAAACAGGCGGACGAGAGGGTAGGGCTGGCTGGCGCCCGGCGGAAGGCTCCCACGGCACAACTGACCTACCGGGGCGGTCCCTTGCTCCAGAAGGCTGAGGTCTTCACCGTCTTCTGGGGAGCCGCCTGGAATCAAGCCGCCAACAAGACGCTGGCGAAGAACCTCAATGCCTTCTTCGACACGATCCTCAAGAGTTCTTTGATCGCCCAGCTGAAGGAATACAACGTCGGCAGTCAGTCGATTGGCAACGGCCGCAGAACAGGCACTACCACGGTGACAACCCCAAAACCGGCACGCGCCGTGTCGGACGCCACGATACGGCACCTGCTCCAGCAGGAGATTACGACCAACAAGGCGTTCCCGGCGCCGACGCCGAACACTCTCTACTTTGTTTACCTGCCGCCCGGCACCACGGTGAGCATGGGAGGTAGCCGCTCCTGTCTCAACTTTTGCGGCTACCACGACAACATCAACGGCCAGATCTTCTACGCGGTCATGCCCTACGCCGGTTGCAATGGCTGCCTCGGCGGTCTCTCGGCACTTGACGCTCTGACAGCAACCAGTTCGCACGAGCTGTGCGAGGCGATCACGGATGCCATCCCCGGCCAGGGATGGTACGACGACCAGAACGGTGAGATCGGTGACATCTGCGCCTGGAAGTTCAAGAAGGTCGGCAAGTACAACGTGCAGCAGGAATGGTCGAACAAAGTCGGAGGCTGCGTCTAGCTCACGTGAGAAGCTGTCGATTTCGAGGGGCGGTCGTTTGTCGTATAGGACGGAGGTGAACAGATGAAATATGTCTTTCTGTTCTGTGGAACGCGATCCGACCAGCAGGCCTTTGACGCACTCAGCCCGGACGATCTACAGCAGCGATACGCCCAGGTAGGGCGCTGGTTCGCGGAAAACCAGGCACGACTGGGTCACGGTAACCAGTTGCAGGGCCCGGATACAGGGACTACCGTCCGATTCGGCGGTGGTAAGCCGATCATTAAGGACGGCCTCTTTCTCGAGGGTAAGGAAATCGTCGGCGGCTATACCGAAGTCGACGTCCCCGATCTCGATGCCGCCCTGGCCATGGCAAAGAGCTGGCCCGGCGGCGGCACGATCGAGATCAGGCCGGTAATCCAGCAGCGCTGAGGCCCTTGGCCAATCCCGCCGCGGCGGCAGACCTGGCCGACATCTTCCGTGAAGAGACCGGCCGGGTCACCGCTGCGCTCATGCGGCGGTTCCACGACTTCGACCTGGCAGAGGAGAGCACCCAGGACGCGGTTGTTGCCGCCCTCGAAAGCTGGCCTCGCGAGGGTAAGCCCGACCGGCCGGGCGCCTGGCTCCAGAC
>DASWQQ010000263.1:0-3320 GCA_036403615.1 Candidatus Dormiibacterota bacterium
TCAAGAGTTCCGGCGCCGGATCAACGAGGTGCCCATGGGCGGGTCGTTAGAGGTCGTGGTCAGCGATCCGGCCGCCAAAGAGGATCTGCCTTCGCTGGCAAGACTGCTCGGGCAGCGGGTCACGTCAACCGAGGCGCACGAGGACGGGCGCCTCACCATCACCGTGGAGAGGCAGAAATGAACGAGAAGCTCATCTTTACCTGCACCTGGGGCCGTGACGAGCCGGAGCGGGCAACGCTGCCCTTCGTCGCCGCCAATATCGCGGCCACGGCAGGACAGGAGGCCGTCGTCCTCTGCACGATCGAAGCGGTGCGACTGGGATGCACAGGCGGAAGCGAGGGCGTCGAGGCGACCGGGCTGCCCAAGCTCCGCGATCTGATGGCTGAGTTCATCGCCAACCAGGGCAAGGTCTGGCTCTGCGGCGCCTGTACCAAACCGCGAGGCATCACCGAAGACCAGCTGGCAGAAGGCGTCAACATCGTCGGGGCCGCCAAGGTGGTGGAAGAGGTCGTCGCCGGCGCCAAGACGGTGGCCTTCGCCTGAAGCGACCGACATGAGAGCCGGACTCCAGCAGGTGGCGGGCGATGCTCGAGGTGCCGCGCCCGCCAACCCGTTTGGTCTGGGTGGCCCGAATCTCAACGGTCATCCCATTCTTTGGCCATGTCCGCCTCTGCGACGGTCGGACGAGACATGACAGCTGACCGCATCTCGGTCGGCGAGCTCCAGGAGCTGCTCGCAGCGGGTCAGCGAGTCACCGTTGTCGACGTCCGGTCGCCCTCGGAGGTTGATTGGGGGATCCCGGGGAGCATCCAGGTGGACGCGTACGGTGATCTCCAATCCGGTCGGCTCGGACCCTTGGCGGAGTTGAACCTGCCTCCGGGACCCGTCGTAACCGTCTGTGGAGTTGGCCGGACGGCAGCCATCGCCACCGAGCTGCTCAGAGCTACCGGCGTCGAAGCGCTGACGCTCGACGGCGGCATGCGCGCCTGGTCACTCGCCTGGAATGTCGCTGAAGCGACTGTCTCGGGCGTCGAGGTCGTCCAGGTCCGCCGCACTGGCAAGGGATGCCTTTCTTACATCGTCGGATCAGAATCCGAAGCCGTTGTGATCGACGCCGCGCTGGATCCCGACGTCTATGTCGGGTTACTTCGCGAACGCGGATGGCGGCTGGTTGCGGCGGTCGACACACACATCCACGCCGACCATCTCTCCCGCTCAAGGCTGCTCGCCCAGCAAGCAGGCGTCGAGCTTCGGTTGCCCGCCCAAGGTCGGAGTCGGCATCCATTTCGGCCAGTTGCCGACGGCGAACGAATTCTTTTCGGTTCTGCAGGGCTGGTCGCGCTGCGCACGCCAGGCCACACTGCAGAAAGCACCACTTACCTGCTCGATGAGGCCGCGGCGTTCACGGGCGACACCCTCTTCCTCTCCGGCGTAGGCCGGCCCGACCTCGAGGGCGGCGACGCTCAAGAGTCGGCCACGCGCGCGGGCTTGTTGCACCAGTCGATCAGCCGGCTCCTCCGGCTGCGCGAGGCGGTCCTGATACTACCCGGCCACGCCTCCGAGCCCATTCCCTTCGACAGCCAGCTCTTGGCGACGACCGTCGGGACAATCCGCAACACCGTCGGTCTGGTGCGGCTGGAGCCCAACGAGTTCGTCGAAGCCGTTCTCGCGCATATCCCGCCCCACCCGCCGAACCACTCCCTCATCATCGACTTCAACGAGCGCGGCGAACTCCCCGACGATCCGAGCGAGCTGGAGGCTGGAGCCAACCGCTGCGCAATCGCCTGACGACCGCCCCCGTATGAGAGCGCCGCAGGCTATCGCCTTGGGGCTGCGCGCGAACTGGAGGCAGTTCGTGCTGCTGGTGGCGATCAATGCCTTCGTCGGGGGCGTGGTGGGGGTCGAGCGCTCGACATTGGCCCCGCTCGCCGAACACGACTTCCACCTTGCCAGCCGAGCGGCGATCCTCTCCTTCCTGATCAGCTTCGGCCTGGTCAAAGCAGCCAGCAATCTCACCGCCGGCCGGCTCGCCGATCGCCTTGGTCGTCGCGCGGTGTTGATGGCTGGATGGACGGCTGCGCTGCCGGTTCCACTGCTCATCATTCTTGCCCCCTCTTGGGGCTGGGTCGTGTTTGCCAACGTGTTGCTGGGCGTCAACCAAGGCCTGGCATGGTCCACCACGGTGAACATGAAGATCGACCTCGTCGGGCCTCACCGCCGCGGGTTCGCCCTTGGCCTCAACGAGGCCTCCGGCTATTTGGCCCTATCAGCGGCTGCAGCGGTCGCCGGATTCCTCGCAGCAAGTTACGGCATCCGCCCCGCTCCCTACTTGCTCGCCGAGGGTCTCGCGGTAATCGGCCTTTTGCTTTCTCTGTTCGCCCGCGAGACCGCGGGACATGTCGAGCTCGAATCCGGCGGCGCGGTGCCAACACGATCGGTGGGCAAGCTCATGCTCGACGTCAGCTTCCGCGACCGGACGCTGTCCAGCGCGTGCCAAGCCGGCATGGTCAACAACCTCAACGACGGAATGGCCTGGGCGCTGCTGCCACTCTTCTTTACAGCTCACGGGCTCGGGCTCCGCGAAATCGGACTCCTGGCCGGCGCCTACCCTGCGGTCTGGGGCGCCGGACAATTGGGCACCGGGTGGATGAGCGACCACCTCGGCCGCAAGCGCCTGATCGTGGCCGGAATGCTGCTGCAGTCGCTCGCGATCGCGGGCTTTGTGATCTTTCCAGGGTTGGCCTGGTGGGTCGCAGAAAGCGTCCTCCTGGGCGTCGGCACCGCCCTCGTCTATCCGACCCTGCTGGCCGTCATGAGTGATGCCGCCCGAACTCCTGATCGGGCGACGTCGGTCGGGATCTATCGGCTATGGCGCGACGCCGGCTATGCGGTCGGGGCGATCGTGGCCGGCATCATCGCCGACGCTGCCGGGTTCCCGGCGGCCATCGTGACCGTGGCTGCACTGACAGGGCTATCGGGATTGCTCGTGGCGGTTCGGATGCGGGAGACGATGCCGCCATCCTCCCTGCAGGCACGGCAATACTCCAGCCGACACGATCGGCGACCCTCCCGGGATGCTTGACCTATTCAACATCCTCCTCCCCACCCTGGCCCGACCGGTGTTCATCAACGCGCTCAGCGAGGAGATGGCCGCGCCCTTGTCTTTGAAGCCTTTGTTTGAGTTCGGGTCTCAGGTTGGCTCTTACCACGACCGGCTGAATTGGGGCTGGACCAGGCTGTCAACGATTCGAACCTGCTGCGCCAGCTCCGAATGTCGCTGATCGCATTGAGCCAGAAATACCTGGCGTCCGGAGGGTCGG
>DASWQQ010000264.1:0-2841 GCA_036403615.1 Candidatus Dormiibacterota bacterium
TGCTGGCCGAGGGTGCGTATCCTGCTGCGGGCCGATCCCGGCTTTGCCCGAGAGGCCCTGATGGCCTGGTGCGAAGGAAACCGGGTCGACTTCGTGTTCGGGCTCGCCCGCAATGGGCGCCTCGTCGAGGACATCGCGGTCGCGCTGATCCAGGCCGAGGAAGAGGCCCTGCGAACCGGCAAGCCGGCCCGGCGCTTCAGGGACTCTGCAGAGGAGAGTACACGAGGGTGGCTGTCCGCTCGGATCCGTCTCCGAAATCGACCACGCGAAGCAGAACTGTGTTGCCACGTTTGGGGTCGCTCCAGATCGCCTCTTCCGCCATCCCCATTCCATACGGCTTTGACGCCTTTGTGCGCGGTTCCCCGAGGTCCTTGAGCAACTCCTGCCTAAGCTTAGGGACGGCGGCCGGGGCTTGGGGGGCGACCGCGATTGCTGAGAGCTTCCCCTCCTTAAAATAGAACTTCACGTCGAACTGCGTTCCGGCCGCGGCGTGTTGAGCGCGGGCCAGGAAGTACCCCGTCGAAATCAGGCTTGGACCCTGTTGTAGGGGTGTTGTTTTGGTTGCGCGTCCACGACTGGCGGCAATGACCTCGCCGACCGACATGCCCCAGCGGGCATATTCCCAGTCCGCCCGCGCCGGCAGGGCAAGGCTTGATCCCAACGCGAGCACCATCATCGGCACGGCCAACCAGCGGCCCCACTTCGCGCCCCCGCGTGATGTCATGAGGCCATGAGCAATCACCTGCTGTCCTCGGGCATCGATCTCCCTCCGGCAACTCGCGTCGTCAGGTTCGATACGATCCTGGCCTCGTAGGGAACGAAGGTGCGCTTGGCCGGTTCATTCTTATTGCGCTGCAGCATTCTCAGGAAATTCTGGGTCTCATGAGCGCCTCCCATAGGACCTGGAAGATGACTTCACGTCGATCACGCGCGCGCCTTGCTAAACTCCGCGGCCCGGCAACACCGGCGACACTCTCCTGGTCTAACGTCCGGACGCACCCTTACGCGATCGGGGCATTGGCCGGTGTGGCCGGCCTCGCAGTTTCCGCCCTCCTGAACCAGCGGAGCGCCAACCAGGCTGAGCGCGACAATCCCGCGGTCGGAGAATTCGTCGAGGTGAACGGGGTCCGGCTCCATTACGTTGTGCGGGGGGAAGGAGAGCCACTGGTCCTGCTCCACGGCAACGGCAGCATGATGCAGGATTTCTTGTCCAGCGGGCTCGTCGATCTCGCGGCGAAGAAGTACCGGGTCATCGTATTCGACCGTCCCGGATTTGGTCACAGCGAGCGGCCACGCAGCACCATTTGGACCGATGAGGCCCAGGCGGACCTGATCCACGCTGCGCTCGCCCAAATCGGCGTTGCTCGCGCGACCCTGCTTGGGCACTCGTGGGGCTGCTCGGTCGCCGTGGCACTTGCGCTCAAGCACCCGGAGGCGGTGAACGCTCTGGTCCTCGCCTCGGGCTACTATTATCCGAGCGCACGAGCGGACGTGGTCACCATGTCCGGACCAGCAGTGCCGTTGGCCGGGGACATCATCCGGTACACTGTCTCGCCAATCCTCGGCCGGCTCATGTGGCCGCTCCTAACCCGGAAGATTTTTGGTCCCGCGCCCGTCCCCGCGAAGTTCAAAGGCTTTCCTAAGGAGATGGCGTTCCGCCCGTCTCAGATCCGGGCAAGCGCCGCCGAGTCTGCCCTCATGATCCCGGACGCCTTTGCGGCTCGTGGTAGATATGCCGAACTCAATATCCCTGTCGTGATCATCGCGGGCGAGGACGACCGCCTCATCGACATCGAAGACCAATCCGCGCGGCTCCATGCTGATATCCCTCAGAGCACCTTCCACCGTGTTCCCGGGGCCGGTCACATGGTGCACCAGACGGCGACGAACGCGGTTATGTCGGCGATCGACGAGGCGGTTGGAACTAAACCTCGGAAGGCCGCCAAAATCGCGGAGGCAGCCTAGCCCGGGGCAACGACCGCTTCACTCGACCGCGATGCTATGGTCCGGAGCGCCGCCGCCTTTCGGTTTCCGCAGCAGCAACAGGAGCGGCATGGCCGCGAGCGACAGGATCATCATCAGCTTGAAATCGTCGATATAGGCGATGATCGTGGCCTGTAACGTCACCATTCCGTCCAACGCCGAACGTCCGGCCAGCGTCAGCGGGTTCAGCGCGTGCGCAATGACGGGATGCTGCAGGAGCCTGTTATACGGGGTGATGTAGCTGGCGATCTCGGCGTGGTTGGCTTGTGTGTTCTCGGTCAGGAGGGCAGTCACCGCGGAAATGCCCACCGCCGAGCCGATGTTGCGCGACAGGTTGTAGAGCCCCGTGCCGTCGCCGCGTTTCTCGGCAGGCAGCGTGGCGAAGGTCACGGTTGTGAGCGGGACGAAGAGGAACCCCAGCCCGGCACCTTGGACGAAGCCAGTCGAGATGATGGTCCATTGCGACACGTCGGGGGTCCAGCCGGTCATGTCGTACATCGCCCAGGCGGTCAGGCCGAGCCCGGTGGCGAGCAGCAGACGGATGTCCACGCGCCCGATCAGCTGGCCGACGATGAACATGCACACCATCGTGCCGAGACCCCGCGGTCCCATGACGATGCCGGCGGTTACGACGGGGTAGCCCATCAGGGTTTGCAGGTAGGGCGTCATCAGCGCCAGCGAGGCCAGATAGGTGATGCCGATCACGAATATGAACAGCATCCCGACCGCAAAATTCCGATCCTTGAACAGGCTCGGGTTCACGAACGACTTCTTCGCCGTGAGCGTGTGGACGAGGAAGATGTAGAACGCGGAGGCTGCGACGACCGCCTCAATCAGGACCTCGCCCGACCCAAACCA
>DASWQQ010000265.1:0-7579 GCA_036403615.1 Candidatus Dormiibacterota bacterium
TACGAGGCGAGAACGAAGCACCTTGAGGGCCATGTCGCGATTCTTGATCTGGGATCGCTCGTTCTGACAGGTGACGATGATTCCGGTCGGCAGGTGTGTCATCCGCACCGCCGAGGAGGTCTTGTTGACGTGCTGCCCACCCGCGCCGCTGGAGCGGTAGACGTCGACCTTGAGGTCATCCGGCCGGATCTCGATGTCTCCTGCATCCTCGATCTCAGGAATCACTTCAACCAGCGCAAACGAGGTGTGGCGCCGGTGCGCCTGGTCGAATGGGGACAGCCTGACGAGGCGATGAACCCCTCGATCGGCCCGAAGCCAACCAAAGGCGCGCTTGCCCGTGATCCTGATCGTGACGCTTTTGTAGCCCGCCTCCTCTCCCGGAGACTCATCGAGAAGCTCGGCCGGCATGTGGTTGCGCTCCGCCCAGCGCAGATACATGCGTAGCAGCATCTCGGTCCAGTCCTGGGAATCCGTACCACCGGCTCCGGCATGGATGCTGACCAGCGCCGGATGATCCGAGTATGGACTGGCAAAGAGGAGGTCCACTTCCTGCTTCTCGAGGTCCTTGTCGAGGGAACGCAGTTCCTCCCGCAACGTTGCCTCCATCCCCGATTCGGGCTCGGCTGCCGCCATTTCCGTCAGGCCGATGAGGTCATTCGCGCGCGCTTCGAGCCGGCGCCACTGACCGACCTCTTCCCGCAATCCCTTGGCCTCCTGGCTGAGCCGCTGGGCCCGCGGCGGGTCCTGCCAGAGTTCGGGGTGGTTTAGCTCTGCCTGTAGCCGCTCGAGCCGGGAGCTTTTGTCAGCGAGGTCAAAGATGCTCCTGGAGCTGCAGGATCTTCTTTTTCAGATCACTTGCCTGCTCGAGGATTTCATCTACTGCTTTAGTGTCCATGACAGTTCTTAAATCGCTTGCCGCTGCCGCAGGGACAGATGTCATTACGACCTACGCCCGCGAAGTTGAAGGAAACCGGGCGCCGAAAGGGCGCCCCCGGCGTCGCCGCTGTCGAGACCTCGCCGGCCTTGGGGGCTTTGGCCGGGCGCGCCACGTCTTCGGTCGGCACCGGGTTGGTCGCCGCGGCGGCTCTGGCGCGCTCCTGCTTGCTCCCGGTTGCCTTGATGCTTCCAGACGCTGACTTTTTCTTGCCCATCGGCGCTACATCTTACCGGCTGGAGGGTTCAGCGTCCGTGGCATTTCTTGAATTTCTTGCCGCTCCCGCAATAGCAGGGGTCGTTGCGTCCGATCTTGCCTGCGTTGGCGGGCGCGGGGGTCCCGGCACCATGGCCGTTGGGCGTCGCAGGGCCCTTTCCCTTTTCCGGCGGATTGGCGAGCGCGATCGGCGGTGGCGGCGGCGGCGGGGGCTCGTTGACCAGCTGGACTCTGAAGACGGTCGACGCAATATCGAACTGGATGTCCGAGAGCAGCTCCTGGAAGGCCTGGAAAGCCTCGTTCTTGTACTCGATTAAGGGATCCTTCTGACCGAAGGCGCGCAGCCCGATGCCCTCCTTGAAGTGCTCCATCATGGTGAGGTAGCTGATCCACTTCGAATCGATTGTCTTGAGCACAACGAACTGCTCGACCTTGCGCATCATGGGCGGCGTGACCTCCGCCTCCTTGGCTGAGTAGGAGGCCTGCGCGTACTCGAAAAGGCACTCGGTGACTGCCTCCTTGGTTTCCCCGAACTCTTGCGGAGGGATCTCCTCGAAAGGCGGCATGGGGAAAACGGTCTGCAGCTGCGCCACGAGCGCGTTCAGGTCCCAGTTGTCCGGATGCCTCGACTGGCAATGCTCGTTGACGGCGTCCTCTACGACCTTGCGCACCCAGGACAGCACCAGCTCGCGCAGATCCGCACCCTCGAGTACTTTCCTCCGCTCGCCATAGATGATCTCGCGTTGCTTGTTCATGACGTCGTCGTACTCGACGAGGTAGCGGCGGGCATCGAAGTTGTGGCCTTCGACCTTTGTCTGGGCTCCCTCGATCTGCCGGGAAACCATTCGCGACTCGATGGGTTCATCGTCGGCAACCCTGAGCATGTTCATCATCCCCCTGATCCGCTCGCCGCCGAAGATTCGCATCAGGTCGTCGTCCAGGGCCAAGAAGAAGCGCGATGAGCCCGGGTCCCCCTGGCGGCCGGCACGTCCGCGCAGCTGGTTGTCGATCCGGCGGCTCTCATGGCGCTCCGTTCCGACGATATGGAGGCCACCGGCATCGACAACGCCTGCTCCCAGCACGATGTCGGTTCCGCGGCCGGCCATGTTGGTGGCGATCGTGACGGCACCTGACTGGCCCGCGTTGGCAACGATCAGGGCCTCGCGCTCGTGTTGCTTGGCGTTCAGAACCTCGTGCGGAATTCCACGTTTTTCCAGCAACCGGGCGAGCTTCTCCGACTTCTCGACCGAGACCGTCCCGACCAGCACCGGCCGGCCCGACTGGGCCATCTCAACGATCTCGTCGGCGACCGCCTTGAACTTGGCGTCCTCGGTCTTGTAGATCAGGTCGGGGTGGTCCTCGCGGACCATTGTCCGGTGGGTGGGAATAACGAGCACCTGGAGCTTGTAAATCTTGTCGAACTCCTCGGCCTCGGTGACGGCGGTGCCGGTCATCCCGGCGAGCTTCTCGTACAGACGGAAGTAGTTCTGGTAGGTGATGGTAGCCAGCGTCTGGGTCTCCTGTTGGACCTTTACGCCCTCCTTCGCTTCGACGGCCTGGTGCAGACCGTCGGCCCAGCGCCGACCCGGCTGCTGCCGGCCGGTGAACTCGTCGACGATGATCACCTCTCCGTCCTTGACCAGGTAATCACGGTCGCGTTTGTAGAGCGTGTAAGCCTTCAGCGCCTGGTTGATCTGGTGGGCCTCGTCGACGTGCTCCAGTTCGTAGACGTTCCTGATCCCCGTCCAACGCTCGATCTTGCCAATCCCTTCCTCGGTGAGCGAGGCCGACTTCGTCTTCTCATCGACCGTGTAATCGGTCTCCGCGAGGCGTGGGATCAGGCGCGCGTACTGGTAGTACTTTTCGGTCGATTCCTGGCCCTGCCCGGAGATGATCAGCGGTGTCCGTGCCTCATCGATCAGGATGCTGTCCACTTCGTCGACGATGGCGAAGTTGAGACCGCGCTGGACACACTGGCTGAGGTCCACCGCCATGTTGTCGCGAAGGTAATCGAAACCGAACTCACTGTTGGTCCCGTAGGTGATGTCGGCCTGGTACGCCTCGGGCCGTGAAACCGGGCGCAGGTGCTGCAGCCGCGGGTCCGGATGAGTCTCGTCTAAAAAGTCGGGATCGTAGAGCAGCGACATCTCGTGTCCGATGACCGCGACCGTCATTCCGAGCAGGCGGTAGATGGGAGCGTTCCAGCCGGCGTCGCGGCGGGCCAGGTAGTCGTTGACGGTCACCAGGTGCGCTCCCTTTTCGGCAAGCGCATTCAGGTAGAGCGGGAGTACCGCGACCAGGGTTTTGCCCTCGCCGGTCTTCATCTCGGCGATCTTGCCCTGGTGGAGCACGATACCGCCGACGAGCTGTACGTCGAAGGGGCGCAGCCTGATGGCGCGGCGGGCCGCCTCGCGCACGACCGCGAAGGCCTCGACGAGGAGGTCATCCAGCGTCTCGCCCTGGCGCAAGCGCTCGCGAAACTCCTGGGTCTTGGCGGTGAGCTCCTCGTCGGTGAGCTTCTCGATCAGCGGCTCTAATTCGTTGACGTCTGCGACTCGCTCGAGGTGCCGCTTAACCTCCCGCGCATTCGGGTCGCCTAAGACTTTGGTAAGAACGCTCATCTATACATCTCTATCCGCAATCAGTAAGGATACCCCGACCCCGGCGGCCGAAACCGCCGCGTTGGGTTAGCTCAGGTCGGCTTCCACCAGGCCCAGCGTTTCATCGTGGCGCCGGTAGAGAACGTTGAGCTCGTGGGTGTCCTCGTTGAGGAAGACGAAGAAGCTGTGGCCGAGCTGGTCCATCTCTTCTCCTGCCTCTTCCACCGTCGTCGGACGCAACTTGAAGCGCTTGACCTTCACGACCCCGTTTGAGGGGCGCGGGTTCGTGCTCGAGCGTGGCGCCTGGGAAGCTCCATTCTTCGGTGCCCGGTGATCCTTGAGGCGTTCCTTGTGGTCCCGTATCTGCCGATCCATCTTGTCGATCACCAGGTCCACAGCCTCGTTCATGTGCTCGGCCGACTGGACGGCCTTGAGGATGTTGCCGGTGCGACCGGCGACGTGGACCGTCAATTCGGCCACCTTGAGTGTCTCTGCGCTCTTCTTCTTGTCGGTACTGAGCTCGAGGCGCGCTTCCAGCACGTGATCGGAATGGCGCGCCAGCTTCTCCAGCTTGGCCTGCGCGTAGGCCTTTATCTCCGGGTCGGCCGCGGACTTCTTGGCCTGGATCAAGATCTGCACGGTTACTCCTCCACCCTGAGATCTCGCGTGACTCGAGTATACCCAGCCCCTGGGCTGAGGGTGTTTCTCGCGGCCGCAGGCCGCAGCTTTAGCTTAGGCGCGCGGCGGGCCGTCCGAACCAGGGCATCCCGAGCCTGCCGCTCCTGCGGCGGCGAGGGGCCCGCGTGAGGACACCGGGCCCGACGCAAGCGCCGTGACAGTCACCTTGAGAAAGGGTCGGGCAGTTATTTGCAAGCGTCGGGCAATTATTTGCTGGGACGCTCGTTCGCGCGGCGATCCGGGAAGACACGCGCCAGCTCCGGCGGGATCGGCACCCCGGCGGCGAACAGCTTGTCCATAATTTGCGGCCGGATGCCGGTGGGCCGAAAGACACCGGTCATAACGCCGTTCTTGTCGGCACCGTGCGACTCGTAAAGGAAGATCTCCTGCATCGTGATCGTGTCGCCTTCCATGCCGGTGATCTCGGTGATGCTGGTGATCTTGCGCTGACCGTCCCGCATCCGCGAGAGCTGAACGATCAGGTCGATGGCGGATGCCACCTGCTGACGGATGGCCTTGGTCGGAAGGTCGATACCCGCCATCAGGACCATGGTCTCGAGCCGCGAGAGTGCGTCCCGGGTGGTATTGGCGTGCAGCGTCGTCAGCGAGCCGTCGTGGCCGGTGTTCATCGCCTGGAGCATGTCGAGCGCTTCGCCAGAACGGCACTCACCGACGACGATCCGGTCGGGCCGCATGCGGAGGGCGTTGATGACGAGCTCACGGATGCCGACCTTGTTCTCCCCGTTCAGGTCCGGAGGACGGGACTCCATGCGACAGACGTGCTCCTGGTGAAGCTGGAGCTCGGCGGCATCCTCGATGGTCACGATGCGCTCATCGGGGGGGATGAAGGAGGAGCAGACGTTGAGAAGGGTCGTCTTACCGGTACCCGTTCCACCCGAGATCAGGAGGTTGGAGCGGGCCATGACGCACGCCTTGAGGAAGCCAACCGCCTCGCCGGTGATGGTGCCGAAGTTGACGAGGTCCTCCGCCTGGTAGGGATCGCGGGAGAACTTACGAATGGTGAGCATTGGTCCGTCAAGCGCGATCGGGGAGATGACGGCGTTGACGCGCGATCCGTCGAGGAGACGGGCATCGACCATCGGCGTCCGGAAGTCAATCCGGCGTCCGACGGCCGAGACGATGAAATCGATGACCCGGAGAAGGTGGTTCTCGTCGTCGAACTTGCGGTCGGTCAGAAGGATCTTGCCGCCTCGCTCGACGTAGATGTTTTCATGGCCGTTGACCATGACCTCGGTCAAGCTGTCGTCAAGGACGAGATCCCTGATCGGCCCGAGCGCTTCGTAATACCGGCCGAGCTCGTCCTGTGAGACTTCCGAAGCATTGACCATGAAGCTAGATCCCCCAGATTTGAGAATTTGGGAACAGGCGTACTATTCCGGCAATGTAACGACCGGGGCCGGCAAAGTATGCGCGACCGCCAGTACCAGGAAGGCTCCCACCGAGCCTCCAGCCGTATTCAGGGCCCTGGCGGCCTCGAGGAGTGTGGCGCCGGTGGTGCAAACGTCGTCTACCAGGCCGGTGACGGCCGGCGGCGTCCCCCGGCCCACCCAGCTGAAGGCCCCGGCAACATTGGCCTCCCTCTCGCGCCCCGCCAGCCCGACCTGCGGTCCGGTCGCCCGAATTCGGCTGAGTCCGTCCTGGACCGGCAGCTCCAGAGCTTTCCCCAGGCTCCGCGCCAGTCGCTCGGCCTGGTTGAAGCCGCGCTGACGGGCCCGCTGCGGATGCAGTGGGACGAAGGCCAGGGATACAAGTGGGAGGCTGGCTTCCTGGACAGCACCGGCGAGGTGGCTTGCCAGACGATCCCCGAGGTCCGGGCGAGAACGGTACTTAAAAGTGTGGATCGCCCGCTGGAAGGGACCTTCCAGGCACCCCGCTGAAATCAAGGGCACCCCAGCGAGCCGGCTGACTGTGGCCCGTCGAAGCGAGGCGGCGCACTCCCGACACCAGAGGCTGCCTCGCTCTCCACAGCCACCGCAAGCGGGCGGAAAGACGAGGTCGAGGAGAGCGCTAAGCGGCAACGGTCAGCTGGTCGCCCGGCTTGATGCCGTGACGGCGGACGGACCCGGCTGGAAGCTCGGCCACCTTGTCTGCCCGGTGTACGTAGGGCACCATGCCGACCCAGGGCCTGACCCGCTCGTAGGTTCGGATGACGGATCCGCCCCTGTCGATGAAGACGGCATCGATCGGGAAGCGCATGAACATCATGTGGATCCCATTGCAGGAGTGGATCAAGAGGCCACCATTCTCAGGCAGGCTTCGCCTCCCCATCAGGCCCAGCCCCCGGCTGAAGAAGTTGCGGGCGACCTCCAGCGGTTCGGCAACCACGCTTCCGTCCTGTTTTGTCAGTCGCAAAACTCTTGACATGTATTATATCGTGCCTCGAACCAGGGCTTGAATGAAGAGGGGGACGAAGCCGTCCCCCTCTCCTCGTTCCTGGTTCCTACTTGTGCGAGAAGGTGTGCATGATGAGGATCACGGCGGGACCCATCAGCACGATGAAGAGCGTCGGGAAGATGCAGCCGATCATCGGGAAGAGCATCTTGAGGGGCGCTTGCGCGGCCTGCTCCTCGGCCCGCTGACGGCGGCGCCGGCGCATCTCTTCCGATTGGATACGCAACACCTTGGCGATACCGACACCGAGCTGCTCCGACTGGATCAGCGCCTGGATGAAGGTATGGAGTTCTTCGACCCCCGAGCGGCGCCCCATCTCGTCAAGCGCTTCCAGCCGCGGGCGGCCCAGCCGGATCTCGTTGAGCACCTGCGCGAACTCGTCGGAGAGCGCATTCTTGAACTTTTCCGTGAGCCGTCCAATGGCGGCATCGAAGCCGAGGCCTGCCTCCACCGAGATGGTGAGGAGGTCCAGGGCGTTGGGGAGGGCGAGGCGGAGCTCCTTCTGACGACCCTTGATCAGGTTGTTGAGCCAGATGTCGGGCAAAAAGCGGCCGAGGACGAAACCAACCCCGAGTGCGGCACCCTTGAGCGGCAGGCTGGAGACGCCGAGCAACCCGGCGAGACCGAGCGCGACCAGGGCGACAATGATACCGGCGATCACCTTTAGTACTTCGAAGCCGTTGACACTGAGGCCGTACGGGCGTCCTGCCAGGTTGATCTTGTTCTGGACCACGAGCTG
>DASWQQ010000266.1:0-2963 GCA_036403615.1 Candidatus Dormiibacterota bacterium
CGACGGCTCGGATGAGCGGCTCCGATGCCGGTCGAGCCCTGCTGGTGGTAATCATCTGGGGCCTGAACTTCGTCGTTATCGATCGTGGCTTGAAGACGTTGCCGCCCTTACTCTTCGTCACGCTTCGCTACGCCTTCACGGTATTTCCCGCCATCTTCTTCGTGTCGCGTCCGGGCGTGCGCTGGTACTGGATTGTGAGCATCGGCTTGTCGATGAATGTTGGCCAGTTTGGCTTGCTGTTCGTAGCCATTAACCGAGGAGTCCCTGCCGGGCTTGCCTCGCTGGTGATTCAGTCCCAGGCCGTTTTCACCCTGATCTTTGCGACTGCAGTACTGCGCGAGGCGCCACGAGCGGCGCAGCTCGCAGGCACGCTCCTGGCTTCGATCGGGATCCTGATCATCGCAATCGGACACGGAGCGAGCACCCCCGTGGCGCCGCTGTTACTGGTGATCGCGGCGGGCGCTTGCTGGGGCGTCGGAAACATCATTACGCGGCATGCGAAAGCCCGCTCAGCCTTCGGTCTCATCGTCTGGGCTGGCCTCGTGGCACCGCTGCCCTTACTGACGCTCTCGTTGTGGCTTGAAGGGCCGCGCGCAGACCTGACGGCGATCCAACATCTGTTTCCGGCCGGTGCGCTGGCGGTGGCCTACATGGCCATTGCCGCCACCATGTTCGGTTTCGGCACCTGGACTTCGTTGCTGAAGAAGTACCCGGCTCCCGTCGTCGCGCCCTTTTCACTGTTGGTGCCGATCGTCGGGATCCTTTCCGCCTGGCTCGTCCTGGGCGAGACACCGTCCTGGGGCGAGCTTTTTGGCGGCGCGGTCGTCATGTTGGGACTCGCCCTGGTCACAGGCGTCGCCAGTTCCGCGTGGCAACGGGCCGGTCGTTTCGCCCGGGCCCGGGTCGCAGCCTGACCCTTACCGACCGCTACCGAGCTGGCGAAGCGTCTCCTGCATCTGCTTGAGGTGGAATCGATCGTGGCCCGCGATCATCCGGAACATCATTTCGTAGCTCTCCGATCCGCGTTCCGAATGCATCACGCTTCGCGTGCGGTCATCGGGCGAGGCCCGACGCCACAGCTTCAGGTTGGCCGCCCTCAACGGGCCGAAGATCTCGAGCAGTTCCTCGGGCTCCTTGTCGTTGTGGCGCAGACGCTCGACCCAGAGGTCCTGGTCGTAGCCGAGAACCGGAGTGCCGTTCTGGGCAAGCGCCCAGCGATAGCGGCCGGACATGACCACCTCGGCGTCTGTGATGTGCCCGAGCAGTTCGAGAACCGACCACTCCTTATCCGCCGGCCTGGTGCGTTTCTCCTGGGCGGCCTCCTGAATCATCTTGCGCAACGCCGCCGGCGTCTCCGCCTGCACGACCGCCGGGTCGTCCTTGCCGAGGAGCGAAAGCAGGGTCTGCTGGTAGGCGGTTGCCTGGCTGACCGGATCGGGCGACTTCTGAGCCATCGGGCGAGTCTAGCCCACCCGTGTTAGAAAGTTCACGAATGGTCTCCCCGCTGCATCTGATCCCGAAGGCGGAGCTTCATCTGCATATCGAGGGCACGCTCGAGCCCGAGCTGATGTTCGAACTGGCGCGGCGAAACCGCGTCAGGCTTCCTTATCCGTCGATCGACGCCGTCCGCCAGGCCTACGTCTTCAGCGACCTGCAATCTTTCCTTGACATCTACTACGCCGGCTGTGCGGTGCTCATCCAGGAACGGGATTTCTACGAGCTTGCCTGGGCCTACCTCCAGCGAGCCGCAGCCCAGGGCGTCCGGCACGCGGAGATCTTTTTCGACCCGCAGACACACATGGCGCGCGGAATTCCATTTGCAACGGTTATCAGTGGGCTGCACCAGGCGCTGCTCGACGGTAACAGGCTGGGCATCTCGGCGAGCCTGGTTCTCTGCTTCCTTCGGCATCTGAGTTCGGACGAGGCGATGCAGACGCTCAAGGCGGCGCTGCCGTTCCGAGATAGATTCATTGCTGTCGGCCTCGACTCGTCCGAGGTAGGACATCCTCCCAGCAAATTCCAGGCAGTCTTTGAGTTGGCCCGATCCGAAGGCCTGCTCGCCGTGGCCCACGCCGGTGAAGAGGGTCCGCCGGCCTACATCTGGGAGGCGCTCGACGTGCTGCATGCCCGTCGGATCGATCATGGCGTGCGCTGCCTCGAGGATGGCCGGCTGGTCGACCGCCTGGTTGCGCAGCAGATCCCACTGACAGTCTGCCCGCTCTCCAACGTGAAACTGCGCGTCTTTCCGGAATTGAGGCAGCACAACCTTCGACGAATGCTGCAGCTTGGCCTGCGGGCGACGGTCAACTCCGACGACCCCGCCTATTTCGGCGGCTACGTCGGCGACAACTACCGGCAGGTGGCCGATGCCCTCAGCCTGACCCAGGAGCAGGTGGTCACGCTGGCGCGCAATTCGTTTCTTGCATCTTTCCTTCCGCAGCCTGAACAGGCGCGCTACTTGAAGGAAATCGATTCCGCTCTCGAGAACGGCTAGAAGGCGTCCCTTTGCGTCAGGTGACCCTGCACAACGCCCCCGGCGTTCAGCATCGCGTGGGCGGTTAGAGCGGCGGCCGGCCAGCGCTGGCGCTGCATACCCAGTCCCATCCAGAAGGTGAATAGCCCGAGGCTTCGGCGGCAGCGCTGATCGATCGCCACATGCTTGGCGGCGAAGAGGGCTGCGGTGGCCGGTCTGCCCAGCCTCGGTTCGACGATCCCGCCCCAGGTCACTTCTTCGACGGTCGCGACCAGCACGATGGCGGCGAGCTCAATAAGGAATGGGTCCGGCGGCGGAGCCAGTGGAGTGTCACGCAGGAGCCGGCGACCCAATGGATAGCCGATAGCCGCGATGGCGAGACCGGTGGGAGAGAAGCCGGAGCGAGAAGAGCCAGGTCGTTTGTGCAAAGGAGAGGGAGCGCCGGCGGCAAGAGCGGCCGCGCCGAGCAAACCGTAGGCGAGGAACCAGG
>DASWQQ010000267.1:0-3461 GCA_036403615.1 Candidatus Dormiibacterota bacterium
GCCGGAGCGGCTCAACTCACGCGTGATCTCCCGCGACGTGCGCGAGGGATGCGTCGATGCCATGGCCTTCTACGAGGCGCTCCACCAGGCATGGCGGCCGAACAGCATCGGGTTTGACGACGTCTGCACCTCCTACAAGGATCGCCAGTACGCAACCCAGCGTCCGAACCCCAACATCCCCTTCCACACTCTGCATGACGGCTCCGCCATGGGAGGCGGATTTGGGCTTGGGATTGGAGCGAAGCTTGCCGACCCGAGCCTCAACACCTTCGTCTTCTCGGGGGACGGTTGCTGGCGTCTCTTCGGAGGCGCGCTCGCGGATGCCGCCAAGCTCGACCTGCGCCTCTTCATCATCAACAACGGGGTCTACGGCATCGTGGACAAGGGTCTCGAAGTGGTGATCCCCGAGGTGGAGCGACGCCGCTACCACGGGACTTTGCCCGGCATCGATTTCGTCCGCGCCGCCAAGGCGCACGGTTGGGATGGCTACCGGCTGAAGCCCGACCTGAGCAATCTGCCCGAGATCATGGACGCCTGTTACGAGGTGACCGGCCAGTCGATCCTGATCGACGTTCCAATCGACGCCGACCAGTTGCTTGGCCTCAACCCGCGGCTGATGAACCTGACCACGGGTACTTACCTCTAGTGGCGAAGGTCTACTACGACGACGACGCCGACCTGACCGCTCTTGCCGGGCAGCGTGTGTCGGTCATCGGCTACGGCAGCCAGGGCCACGCGCATGCGCTCAACCTGCAAGACAGCGGCATCGACGTGGTGGTCGGCCTTTACAAAGGCAGCAAGTCATGGGAGCAGGCCGAACAGCAGGATCTACGCGTCGAGACCGTCGAGAAGGCTACCGAACTCGGAAACCTGGTGATGATGCTGGTGCCCGACCAGACGCAGAAGATTCTCTACGAGGAAGCGGTCAAACCGAATTTGCGGGCGGGGAGCGCGCTGCTGTTCGCTCACGGTTTCAACATCCATTTCAGTCAGATCGTGCCCCCGGCCGACGTCGATGTGGCGATGGTCGCGCCAAAAGGCCCTGGCCATATCGTCCGCCGGCTTTTCCAGGAGCGCGTCGGCGTGCCGGCCCTCTTCGCGATTCACCAGGATACGACGGGAAAGGCGCGGGCGCGGACGCTGGCCTACGCCCGTGGAATCGGTTCGACGATGGCCGGGGTGCTGGAAACGACCTTCAAAGAAGAGACCGAAACGGATCTCTTTGGCGAGCAGGCCGTTCTCTGCGGGGGACTCACCTCGCTGGTTCAGACCGGCTTCGAAACCCTTGTGGAGGCCGGTTACCAGCCGGAGCTCGCCTATTTCGAGTGCCTCCATGAGATGAAGCTGATCGTCGACCTGATGTACCAGGGGGGCATGAGCTACATGCGCTACAGCATCAGCGACACCGCCGAGTTCGGTGACTACGTCAGCGGCCCCCGCGTAATCAGCCCGGCGGTCCGGGAGGAGATGAGGAAGATTCTTCGCGAAATCCAGGACGGCACCTTCGCGCGGACCTGGATCCTGGAGAACCAGGCCGGTCGGCCCGCGTTCAACGCGGCCCGGCGAAATCAACAGGCAAGCCAAATCGAAAAGGTTGGCAAGGAGCTTCGGGCCATGATGCCCTGGCTCAAGGCTAAGAACTGATGGGCGACCGCGTCTACATCTTCGACACGACCCTGCGAGATGGCGAGCAATCGCCAGGAGCGTCGCTTAACCCTGATCAGAAGCTCGAGATCGCGCGACAGCTGGCTCAGCTCGGAGTCGACGTGATCGAGGCAGGCTTTCCGCTCTCCTCGCCCGGAGATTTCCAGGCGGTCCAACGGATCGCCCGGGAAATCGAGGGTCCGACGATCACGGCGCTCGCCCGAGCCGCTCACGCCGACATCGATTGCGTCTGGGAAGCGGTCAAGGATGCAGCTTCGCCCCAGATCCACATTGTTCTATCGGTCTCGGACATCCATATCGAGCGAAAGCTTCGCTCCAACCGGCGCGACGTGCTCCAGCGTGGCGTCGAGGCAGTCGCCTACGCCCGAACCCTCTGCGACCAGGTGGAGTACTCTCCCGAAGATGCCGGGCGCGCCGAACCCGAGTATCTTTTCGAGACGCTGGAGGCTGTGATTGCGGCGGGGGCGACCGTGGTGAACATCCCGGATACCACCGGCTACACACTCCCTTCTGAGTTCGGCGCCCTGATCGCCTCAATCCGCGGTCACGTATCGAATATCGATCAGGCCCTGATCAGCGTCCATTGCCACAACGACCTCGGACTGGCGACTGCCAACAGCGTTGCCGCAGTTCTAAACGGGGCACGACGCGTGGAATGCACCATCAACGGCATCGGCGAGCGCGCCGGCAATGCCTCACTGGAAGAGGTGGTGATGGTGCTGCGTACGAGGGAAAAGTCCATGGCGTTGACGACCGGCATCGATACCCGGCGCCTGGCCGAGACCAGTGCGATGGTTGCGCGCGAGACCGGCATCGCGGTCCAGCTCAACAAGGCCGTGGTCGGTGGCAATGCCTTCGCTCACGCATCGGGCATCCACCAGGACGGTGTCCTGAAGGACAAGACGACCTACGAGATCATGCGGCCCGAGGACGTCGGAATGGGGGAGAGCCGGATCGTACTCTCACCGCGTTCCGGGCGGCATGCCTTCGCCTTCCGCCTCGCCGAGCTCGGTTACCATCTGCCCGAGACTGCCTTTGCCCAGGCCTGGGAGCAGTTCCTTCTGCTCGCGGACCGCAAGAAAGACATCCTCGATCGCGATCTAGAAGCCATTGTGCGTAAAGTGCGGGTGCCTGCCTGATGGCGGTTAGATTGCCCACCCCCGACCAGGACCCTCCGCCTCAAAGGGGGAGGGAGAAGGCGAACCATGTCCCGCAAGCGGGGGAGACGGTGTCTCCGGCGGTTGGGTACAGCGGCTTTGCATACTTCAAGGGGTCGATCGTCCCCTTTGCTGAAGCCAACGTCAGCGTCGCTACGCACGCGCTCAACTACGGCACTGCCTGCTTCGAAGGTATCCGGGGCTACTGGAACGACGATGACGGCGAGCTCTACCTGCTCAAGCTGGCCGAGCACTACCAGCGCTTCCTCAAGTCGACCGGGTTGCTGAAGCTCAAGGTCGAGGAGACCGTCGAGCAACTGTGCGAGGCGACCAGGGAAGTGCTTCGGAAGGATGGTTTCCGGACCGATGTCTACGTCCGGCCGCTGGCCTTCAAATCGTCGCCCATTATCAAGGTAGACCTGCATTCGCCGGAGGACGCACTCGCAATCTTCGCTATGCCGATGGGCGCCTACAGCCGCACCGACGGCCTGAGGGTGACGATCTCGTCCTGGCGCCGTATCGGCGATAACAGCATCCCGGCGCGCGGAAAGATCGCCGGTTCCTACGTCAACAGCGCCCTGGCGGCCGAGGACGCGTATGCCGCCGGTTACGACGACTGCCTCTTTCTGACCGAAGATG
>DASWQQ010000268.1:0-7945 GCA_036403615.1 Candidatus Dormiibacterota bacterium
CGACCAGGCCGCCTTCAATGCCCATTTGCACCACCTCTACGTTGCCAACAACGGAAGTAACAACCTCTCGGTCATCGATACCAATTCGCTCAAGCCTCTGGGCGTAGTCGGTACGGGAAAGCAGGCCGCAACTGTAGCCGCCGATCCGTTGACCGATACGGTCTGGGTCGCGGTGGCGCGTGCCGGCATCATCGCCGAGTACCACGACCCCTGAGCAGCTAGAAGCCGTCCGGGGCGTCGACCATGCCCCAGGCGTCCATCAGGAGCGCCTGCAGGGTCGCGTAGCTGATATGGCCGAAGCCGTGATCGCCCCATTGCGTCCCCCAGCTGTTGGCGAACTTGAACATGCGATTGCGGCGGTCGAAGCCGACCACGCAGACGGCATGGCCACCGAGGTACTGGCAACCGGGCTCAGGCATTGGGATGACTCCGCCCGGCGCGTCCATGAACTGCTCGTGCACCATCACGCCGGCGACGAAGCAGTTGGTCATCAGGTAGGCCTCCATCTCGGCAATCGATCCGATCCTTGCGTAGCTCTTCGCCCGGTACGGGAGCGCCGCCTTACGCTGCTCCGCAGTCGGCGGCTGGTTGATCCTGTTGGGCGTGTAGGGCATGCATGCCAGGCTGCAAATGCCCTGCTCCTTGACGATCTTCATCCCCTCTCGAATCGTCATCCCATGGTCCTCCGGCTGGTTGCGCCTCTGGCTGTAAATGAAGAGCGGCGAGAACTGGTGCCGCGTCTCGGTCAGCGCCCATTGGTGCTCCAGCCCTTCCTGGAAGCTCTTGTCGTAGTAGCCCGTGGCACAGGCAACGCAGGTTCCGGCCGGGCCCTGGTCGAAGATCGGCGGCAGAGCCTCGGAGTGGTCGACGCGCTCGGCCAGGGGGGCCAGCTTGAGCAGCGGAGCGATCGTGAGGTCGCGGCGATCGTAGGGGTCCTTGATACACCCGAGCGCGTAGCGCGGCATGCCCCTGTGACGTACGCGGAGGCGTTTTCTGCTGCCGTTAGGATTGACCGGTGTCCCAGGTACGCGACCGCTACGCGCCCAGCCCGACCGGTGCCCTACACCTCGGCGGCGCTCGGACTGCCCTCTTCAACTACCTATTCGCCCGCCAGCAACAGGGCGCGTTCCTGCTCCGGATCGAGGACACGGACCGGGCGCGGCTGAAGGAGGGTAGTCAGGCCCTGATCGAGGACGGCCTCCAGTGGTTGGGCATCACCTGGGACGAGATACCGCTGGTCCAGTCGACACGCAAGATGATTTACCAGGAGGCTGCCGAGCTGCTGCTCGGCTCCGGTGCCGCATATCGCTGTTTTTGTACCCCGGAGCGCCTGAACGAGATGCGTGCCGAGCAGCGGGCCCGTAAAGAGCCCGAGCGCTACGACCGGCGCTGCCGCAGCCTGCCCCGTCAGGAAGCCGAGCGACGGGCGGCGGGGGGCGAACGGAACGTGATTCGCCAGGCGATTCCACTCGACGGCGTCACAACCCTTCAGGACCTGGTGATGGGTATCGTCTCTTTCCAGAACGCCACCCTGGACGACCATGTCCTGATGAAGTCGGACGGCTTCCCGACTTACCACCTCGCCTTCGCGGTGGACGACCATGCCAGCCGGATCAGCCATGTAATCCGAGGCGACGGGTGGCTCCCCTCGGCCCCGAAGCATCTCCTGCTCTTCAAGGCATTCAACTGGGAGCCACCGGCCTTTGCCCACCTGCCGTTGGTTCTCGGGGCCGACAAGAAACCGCTGGCCAAGCGTCATGGAGCAAAGGATGTGCTCGAGTATCGCGACGCCGGCTACCTCCCGGAGGCGGTCGTGAACTTTATCGCCTTCCTCGGTTGGTCACCCGGTACCACCGAGGACATTCTGACCATGGAGCAGCTGGTCGAGAAGTTCTCGATCGAAAAAATCCAGCCCAGCCCCGCGATGGCAAACCTGGAGCGCCTCGACTGGCTCAACGGACAGTTCATCCGGAGGCTGGCGCCGGCCGACCTTGCTCGTCGGATCGCCGAGCGGATGCCCGGTGTCCCGGTTGAGGAGCTGCTGCCGGTGGTTCCGTTGGTCCAGGAGCGTTTGCGCACACTCAATGAAGCGAGCGACATGCTTGCCTTTTTCTTCAAGGATCCCGAGGGATACGGCTCACAGGCGCTGGTTCCCAAGGGACGAGATGCGGCCAGCACCCGCGAAGCTCTTAACCAGGTGGGCACGATGCTCGAGCGACTATCGGGGTGGTCGGCCGAAGCCCTGGAATCGCCGTTGCGAGGGCTGGCGGATCAGCTCGGCTGGCCCGCCAGAGACCTGTTCATGACGCTGCGCGTAGCCATCACCGGCCGAACGGTGACCCCGCCCCTTATCGAGTCGATGAGCCATCTGGGCAAGCAGCGGGTGCTGGACCGCGTAAAGCGCGCCGGCGACTCGATCGCGCCTACAGACGTTTGATCGGAAGCGGCCAGTAACGCCACCGAACTCGGGCCACGACCAGCTCGCGTCGAACCGGACCGAAGTGCCGCGAGTCGGTACTCGCCACCGGGTTGTCACCCCTGAGGAAGACGTTTCCCTGCGCATCGATCGCCTCGATTCGCTTCACCATCTCGAGCGAGACGCGATCTGGGCGCCGGGCAACAACGACCTCCCCGACACGCAGGATGGTGTCAGGATCGAGCCGCGCTGCTGCTATCAAGGCGCCATCGCGGAGGGTGGGCAGCATGCTCTCGCCCTTCACGCGCAGCGGGTAGACTGACCTCAGGAGCAGACGTTCACCGTCAAGGAGGAATTGACACCATGATTCTGATGGAATGGATCCGTCCCAGCCGCATCGTCGAGGCGCATTGCGACCTCCCCTGCGGCATCTACGATCCGGAGCAGGCACGTATCGAGGCGGAGTCCTGCTTCAAGATCATCGAAAAGTACGCCGATTCGAAGGACGAGGTGTTCCGGCAGCGCGCGATCCAGATCAAGGAGCAGCGTGCTGACCTGGCCAAGCATCACCTTGATGTTCTCTGGAGTGATTGGTACAAGCCGGAGAAGCACGACCAGAAATTCCCGCAGCTCAAGGAAGTGCTCAAGCAGGCTGTCTCGCAGGGTTCAAAAGTAAAGGCGTCCGTCGACAAGGCCGAGGCGCAAAAGTGGCTGGACCTGATCGACCAGGTGGACAAGATCTGGGAGCAGGCTGGCGGCCCGCAGGAGACCCGCGTAGCGCGGGCGACTGCCTCACCGACGCGGGCTTAAAACTCGAAGTGGGCCGGGCGCCCCGCCGGGCGCCCGCCTACTCACGGTCTAGGGACTCCACGCCAGCCGCGAGTCGGCGTCGAAGAAGCTGCCCTGGGTAATCGCCACGGCCGGGCCGGTTGCCCTGAGCCCACCAGTGGTGCTGACCGGCAGGATGTACAGGTCAAAGCTGCCCTTGACCAGCATCAAGAAGGCGAGCGCACTCCCGTCAGGAGCCCAGACGGGCTGTGCCACCATGCCGCTCTGAACCAGGTTCGCGGCATCCGTCGGGTAGGAGCGAGGCTCCGCGGCATAGGACGGGGCGACCGGCATGACATAAAGGTCGTCACCTTCCGGGCCGGCGTGGACGAAAGCCAGGAATCTTCCATCGGGCGAAAAGGACGGCTCCAGGTTGCGTGCCAGGCTGGGTGACAGGAACGCCGTTCGTCCCGTCTGCGTGGACCTCCAGGTCAGGCGGGCGACCGGCTGAAGCGGCTGTCCATCGTATAGATAGGTCGTGAACACAAGCTGGTCGGCGGTGCCCGGCCGGTATGACGGGTCGGCGGCACCTCCGGTGTAGGGTACCGGCGCCACCATCCGCGCCGACCTTTGGGCAACCGTGTCGTAGACCCAGATACCGAGGTCATTGGGTTGCAGGTTCTGCGGACTAGAACTCCGCTTGCCACGGTCGGTCAGATAGGCGATCTGGCGGCCATCGCTGGAAAAGGCAGGCGCGTAGGCCCACAGCTCGCCTTCCGGCGCCGACGACGGAGTGATCGGTTCCATGCCCTGGCCATCGCTCTGAGCCACGACGATTGTGGACGTCGAGGCCTGAATCTGGGCGTAGGCCAGGCGAGCGCCATCGAGCGTCGTAGCTGGGTCCTTTACCGCGGTCCCGGGCAGCATCGCCGCCACCCGCGAGCCGGAAAGCTGGTAGAGCCTGCGCCCCTTTACGGCATAGAGCCGCCCCGGAACCGAGAAGTGTTTCACCGGCACTACCTTCCCTGTATCCCTAACCGGTGTGGTGGCGCCGGAGCTACAACTCGAGAGCGCGAGCACCAGCGGAACAAGGACGCCAATCGTCCGGCGCCTCATCATGGCAACAGGTTTCCGTTGAAGATCTGGTGCAAGTAGGCCTCGACCGCCGGCCAATCGGCAACAAGAATGGCCTGGCCATCCGGGGAGGTGGCGTCCCGGACGTACTGCGTGATGAAGGCTTGGTTAACATCCCCCGGATGCAGGCCGCGCACGAAGAGTGCAAGCTGCGTCAGGCGAGGCAGGTCGATGTCCGTTTTCAGGTGCCCGTTCAGATCTCGAGCCACCTGCGGTAGGAGTCCGATGAGGTTCATCCCCACCGTGCGTCGCTGCAGGGCCAGGAGCACCTGTTGCTGCCTTACCGACCGGCCGAAGTCGCTGAGCAGATCGCCGTGCCTTGAGCGCACGTACTGAAGCGCGTGGCGCCCGTCGAGGTGCTGTGGCCCGCCCGCCAGGTAGACCCGCTCGGTGCCGTAGCCGGACCCATTGAAGTCGTTGGGATAGTTGTCGTCAAGCACGGGGTGGAGCACATCGAGATCGACGCCGCCGACTCGGTCGATGACCCGGATCAGCCCGCCGAGTCCCACCCACGCGTAGTAGTGGATGGGGATCTTGAAGCGTTGCTCGACGGTCGCCCGCGCAAGATCTGCACCGCCAAGCTTGTATGCGAGATCGATCTTCGCCTCACCGTGCCCGGGAATCGCGACCCATAGATCGCGCGGCAGCGAGAGGAGGGTGACCCGGTGGCGTGCCGGGTCCACCGATGCCACGATCATGGTCTGAGAGAGGAGGGCATCCGGCTGAAACTTTTGATCGTTGTCACTTCCCAGCAGCAGGATGTTTATCGGCTGGGTCGACTGCAGAGGGGGCGGCGCGGTTGCCGGGCTCGGAATCCCCTTTGCGATCGCCTGGTGCGGCTCCATGAGCGCCAGTAGGGGCGCCAGATAGACGACCAGCGCGCCGATCAGGGCGAGGATCACGGCCATGGCTCCAAGCACGATCCACCGTCCACGTCGCGTGCCGTGGTGGACCGGGGTTGGCCGGGCTCCCGATTGATTCATGCCTCTCGCAGGAGCGGCTCGAGCCACCCCTGCCCTCCGTGCTAATTAAGGCGGCGGCGGAGCAGGCCGTCAAGTCGCTCCTCCGCAAGGCCTCTCGAAAGACTGAAAAAGCGTTACCCGATCGTCGCTCAAGGTCCCGAACAAGCGGGCCTTGCCGCCACGTTACGGAGAGTAAGAGCCATGCACGAGCCAGGAAATATCCTCTCGCTGCGCTTCACGAACCCGGCGGTCGTCCACTCCTCCCGCACTCCTGCCCAGCTGACCTTTTGCTACCAGTGCCACTGCGCCGTCGACCTCCGTGCCACCACCTCGGCACTCCGGTCGGGCCACTGGGCGCGAATCGGCACCTGCGCCCACTGCGGGACGACCATCACCCGGATCCTGAAGGCAAGCTGACGTCCGGCCGGCCGACGAGGCCCGCTGTTGCGGGTAACATCCTTGCGTGACCACCCGGCCATCACGGCCTGCGGCACGCCGCGCCCGTCGGGCTGCCCCTAATCCCGACGCTCCCGACAGCCACGGCGCGACTCTGCAGGGCCGTCCTGACAAGTCGTCCTACGCCATGATCCTGGCCTTCGCGGCCGCCATGCGTTCCACCTGCCTGAGCCGCAGGGTTGGCTGCGTGATCGTGCGCGAAGGTCATGTGATCGCAACCGGCTACAACGGCACGCCGAAGGGCACCTGGCATCCGGAAGAGTTTCCAAAACCGTGTCCCTGCGTCGGCGGGGTAAGCGGCGCCGACCTCTCGCTCAAGTACTGTGCTCACGCCGAAGCGAATGCGCTCGCCCAGAGTGCCTATCGAGGCTCGTCGACCGCGGGCGCCGACATCTTTTGCACGAACTTTCCTTGCATCGAATGCGTCAAGCTCCTGATCAGTGCGGGCATTCGCACCATCTACTACGTGCACGGCTATCCCGATGTCAGTGGACTACGGGACCGTTATCTGAGCCAGGCTGGTATCCCCACGCACCCAATCCCGTGGTCACGGATTCAGCCGCACCTGTCGCAACTGGCGAAGGGCTGACCGCCGGACCGTCCACGATGAAGCCGATGCTCATCGCCGGCTGAGTGTGGGCAACCGGGGCCGAGGCGGCGGGTAGGACAACCGCGCAGGCCACTGCGATCACAGTCCAGCGCCGCCAGGCACCGCCCACACGAAGGCAACGGGGCGCACCCGTAACACCGAGCCATCGTCGCCGGGCTGCGCCAGCCGCGACATCCTGGCGTTACAAAGCGGCGGCCGGGGGCCGTGTGGACGTGTCAATGGGCCAAATGGCCTACCGGGTCGAAATGTCCCCTGCCTAGGATGCATCTCATGAACCAATCGCGGACGGAAGTCATGCAGCCGAAGGCAGTCTCTGCCGGAATGCTGTTGCTCGTGAGCGGCGCCTTTGCACTGACCCAGCTGACCTCGCTGATTTTGGGTCCGGCCTCCAGCCGCCAGCTCAACCTATCGCTAGCTGTACCAAGTGTGGATTTCGAGGATGCGCCGGGCTCGATCGCCCTGCAGGCGGATGCCATGCTTGGCGCCCTTAGCGCTACCGAACCGGCCCCCCTGTCAGTCCGCGCCCCACTCCAGTCGCCCCACCTGGCACGCGCCGGTGGCAGTTCTAAACCGGCGCCGATCCCGACCGCGATCATCAGCAGCGCTCCGACGGTCGTTGTGACTCGCCCTATCGTCCAGACCGACCATTCCAGGCAGCAGGAACACGGTCGGCGAGCGGAGAAATCGCAAGACCAGGACAACGAATCGATGACCGGGTCTTTGCGGGTAGCCGGAGCATCGATATCCTCAGCTGGTGAGCAACCGGCTGGCTGGAGAGACTAGCCCATACCTCCTCGAACACGCTGAGAACCCGGTCGACTGGTATCCCTGGGGACCGGAGGCCCTGACCCGGGCCCGGGGCGAAGGTAAGCCGATCCTGCTGAGCATCGGCTACAGCGCCTGTCATTGGTGCCACGTCATGGCTCGTGAATCTTTCGAGGACCCGGAGATCGCAACCCTCATGAACCGGGCTTTTGTCTGTATCAAGGTGGACCGGGAGGAGCGGCCTGACCTGGACCAGATCTACATGCGGGCGGTGCAGGGCATGACGGGCTCCGGGGGCTGGCCGATGACCGTCTTCTTACTTCCGGATGGAAGTCCATTCTTCGGCGGGACCTACTTCCCACCGGCCGATCGAGCTGGAATGCCTTCCTTCCGCCGGGTACTGCAGGCGGTGGCCGAGGCCTACACACTCCGTAAGGCCGAGGTGCTTCAGACGGCCGCGGAGCTACGCCGTTTCCTGAATCGCCCGATACCGGTGGCGGCACCTGAGGCGCTGGCCTCGTCATTGCTCGACAACGCGTATCAGCGGCTTCTCTCCGACTATGACGATGTACACGGTGGCTTCGGAGGCGCTCCGAAGTTTCCCCAACCGATGCTCATCGATTTCCTTCTGCGTACCAACCTTCGCACCGGCGACGCCGAACCGCTGGAGATGGCGACCTCGACTCTGCGGGCGATGGCAGATGGGGGGATTCATGACCAGCTGGGGGGAGGGTTCCACCGCTATGCCGTCGACGGCCAGTGGCTGGTGCCTCATTTCGAAAAGATGCTCTATGACAACGGCCTCCTGGCCCGCGCATACCTTGACGGCTGGCA
>DASWQQ010000269.1:0-1539 GCA_036403615.1 Candidatus Dormiibacterota bacterium
AATTAACAGGGTGAGATCGGGAACGGCATATAGGGGCGCGAAGCGGCCAATGCGCCGGTCGAGTGGCAATGCCAGCTCCGCCCTCGGCAGAGCTATGCGCGAAACTGGGTGATGGCGGTTTGAGAAAGGCGGCGTATCGAGGCGGGTGGAAGCCTGCCTGAACTCCTGAAGGAGCCGATACGGCATGACGAGCGATAGCACTGTTGTCCCTCTCCGTCAGCCCGACACGATCGAGGATCCGCTGACGGTCGTCCTGCGGAGCGGCGCCCGCCGGCTGCTTGCCCAGGCGGTGGAAGCGGAGGCCGAGGCGTTCCTGGCCATGATGACGGACGCACGGCTGCCGGATGGGCGGGAGCGCATGGTCCGGCACGGCCAGGGCCCGGAGCGGGTAATCCAGACCGGGATCGGTCCGGTCGAGGTGCGACGAGTGAAACTGCGTGACCGTGGCGCCAGCGAAGGTGCCGAGCGCATCCGTTTCACCTCGGCGATCCTGCCGCGCTGGGCACGGCGGACGCGCAGCCTGGATGCGCTGTTGCCGATCCTCTACTTGCGCGGCGTGTCGATGGGCGACTTCCAGGAGGCGCTCGCTGCCTTGCTCGGCCAAGACGCGCCGAACCTGTCGCCGTCGGTGATCGCGCGGTTGCGGAGCGAATGGGAAACGGACCACGTGCGCTGGCAACGGCGCGACCTGTCGGCCCGGCGATATGCCTACATCTGGGCGGACGGTGTTTACCTGCAGGCGCGCATGGAGCCGCGGGCCGAGTGCATGCTGGTGCTGATCGGCGCGACACCGGAGGGCAAGAAGGAGCTGGTCGGCTTCCAGGTGGGCATCCGGGAAAGCGTGCACAGCTGGCGGGAACTGCTGGTCGACCTGAAGGCCCGCGGCTTGGCAATCGCGCCCGAGTTGGCCACCGGCGATGGGGCACTCGGTTTCTGGAAGGCGCTCGAGGAGGTATCGCCGACAACCCGACACCAGCGCTGCACGGTGCACAAGACCGCCAACGTTCTCGACAAGCTGCCCAAGTCCGTTCAGCCGACGGCCAAGGCCGACCTGCGGGAGATCTGGACGGCGCCGGACCGGGCGACGGCCGAGACAGCGATCGCGACGTTTGCCGAAAAGTACGGAGCCAAATACGAGAAGGCGGTGGCCTGCCTGGTGAAGGACCGCGACGCGCTCCTGACCTTCTACGACTTTCCCGCCGAGCACTGGGATCACGTGCGCACATCGAACCCGATCGAGAGCGTGTTCGCCACCGTCAGGCACCGCACGGTCCGGATCAAGGGCGCGCTGTCCCAAGACACCGCCCGGCTGATGGTGTTCAAGCTCGTCATGGCGGCGGCGAAGACGTGGCGGCGATTGAAAGGCGAGAACCAGTTGCCGAAAGTCATCGCCGGCGTCACATTCCGAAACGGCGTCGAGGTCATCAACACGCCAGAGCAGAACGCCGCCTGAGCTCACCATCACCTAAATTTGGGCATAGCTCCTCCTTCTGGCAGGACCTGCCAGGAGGGACGTTATACCAGCCGCCCTATCCGGTC
>DASWQQ010000270.1:0-7929 GCA_036403615.1 Candidatus Dormiibacterota bacterium
ACCGGTGGCGGGACGGCCTTCACGCTCGACCAGCTACGCACGATTACCGCCTCGGGCGTTGCGGCCAGCCCGGTTGGCCAGGTGCTGGTGGAACGCTCGCTGCTGGGCTGGAAAGAGATCGAATACGAGGTCATCCGCGACGGGGCCGACAACGCCATAACCGTCTGCAACATGGAAAATCTCGACCCGATGGGCGTGCACACCGGCGACAGCATCGTCGTCGCGCCCAGCCAGACACTCTCGGACCGCCAGTACCAGATGTTGCGCTCCGCGTCCCTGCGCATCATTCGCGCGCTGCGCATCGAGGGCGGCTGCAACGTCCAGTTTGCACTGGACCCTGAGTCTGATCAGTACTACGTAATCGAGGTCAACCCACGTGTCAGCCGGTCATCGGCCCTGGCGTCGAAGGCAACCGGCTACCCGATCGCGAGGGTCGCCGCCAAGATCGCCGTGGGTCGCTACCTGCAGGAGATCGCCAATGCGGTCACCGGTAAGACGAGTGCTGCCTTCGAGCCCGCGCTCGACTATTGCGTCGTCAAGATTCCGCGCTGGCCTTTCGATAAATTCCCGGCTGCTGATCGTACCCTCGGCACGCAGATGAAGTCGACGGGGGAGGTGATGGCCATCGAGCGCACCTTCGAGGCGGCGTTGAACAAAGCGATACGGGCCCTCGAACAGCGGCTTCCAACACCGTCCGAGTTGCGCGGCCGCCCGGATCTACTGAATCAGCCCAACGATCGCCGCCTCTTCTCGGCACTTCAGGCTTTGCGCGACGGGATGACAGTCGGCGACGTTTGCCATGCCACAGGCTATGCGCCCTGGTTCGGCGAACGACTCCGCGCCATCATTCGCATCGAAGAGGAGCTGAGCTCCGGTCAGCTATCGGACGATCTCGAATTCCGGGCGAAGCGCGCCGGCTTCTCTGACGCGCGGATCGACGAATTGACTGCCGGCGAGGCGCTGCTGCATCCAAGGGACGCGACCTACCGCCAGGTGGATACCTGCGCCGCCGAGTTCGAGGCGATCACGCCCTACTTCTATTCGACTTACGAGGATGAGGACGAGGTCGAGCCGACGGAACGGCAGGCAGTTGCGGTGATCGGCTCGGGTCCGATCCGAATCGGGCAGGGTATCGAGTTCGACTACTGCAGTGTTCACGCCTCGACCGCCCTTCGCGACGCGGGCTACGACAGCGTCCTGATCAACAGCAACCCGGAAACCGTCAGTACCGACTTCGACGCCTCGACCCGGCTTTACTTCGAGCCGCTTGACCTCGAGGGCGTCGGCAACGTGCTCCGCCGCGAGTCGGTGCTCGGCGTGGTCGTACAGTTCGGCGGCCAGACCGGCCTCAACCTGGCTGACGGCCTCGCCGCAGCCGGGGCCCGGATCATCGGCTCGTCTGTGGAGACCATCGACCTGGCGGAGGATCGCCGGCGTTGCGAGGCGCTCTTGCGCGACAGCGGTATTCCGCAGTCGCCCGGTGGATCAGCGACCGATGCGGCAACCGCGCTCGCGATTGCCGACCGGGTCGGTTACCCGGTGCTGGTTCGGCCGTCGTACGTCCTCGGAGGTAGGGCGATGGAGATCGTTCACTCCGCCGAGGATCTTCGACGTTACCTGGACGCCGCCCCAGCGCTCGGTATCCGCGGTGCGATTCTCGTCGACAAGTACCTGCTTGGCCGCGAGCTGGACGTCGACGCGATCTCTGATGGAAACACGGTCCTGATACCGGGAATCCTCGAGCACATCGAGCGCGCCGGGATCCACTCCGGCGACTCCTTTGCCGTCTATCCGCCGATAACCATGAGCCCTGAGGAATGTCAGCGGGTGGTTGAAGCAACCACCGTGATCGCCCGCCTGCTGAAGGTGGTGGGCCTGGTCAACATCCAGTTCGTCCTGCAGGAAGGGATCCCCTACGTGCTCGAGGTCAACCCCCGGGCCAGCCGCACGGTTCCATTTCTGAGCAAGGTGACCGGTGTTCCGATGGTGCAGCTTGCCACGCGCGCGGCGCTCGGCGAGTCGCTCGAGGCGCAGGGACACGCCGGGGGCCTGGAGCCGCACGGCAACCTCTATGCGGTCAAGGCACCGGTATTCTCCATGGCGAAGCTGCCCTCGGTTGATGCGGTCCTCGGCCCGGAAATGAAGTCCACCGGCGAGGCTATGGGGATCGCACAGGACCTCTCTTCAGCTCTCTACAAAGCGTTTCGTTCCACCATGCAGGAGCTGCCCTTGAATGGTGCAGCCCTGTGCTCGATCGCGGACGCGGACAAGAACGAGGCGGTGCCCATCATGCGGGCGCTGCACAAACTTGGCATGACGCTCTATGCGACCGAGGGCACCGCGCGCCTCTTACGACAGGCCGGCTTGCCCGCGATCACGGTGCATAAGTTGCGCACTGGGCACCCGAATGTAGTCGATGTGATCGGCTCGGGGCAGGTGCACCTGGTGGTAAACACGGTTACCGGTCCCAACCGCGCCGACCCCGCGGCTGCCGGAGTGCCGCTGCGAGACGGCTACGAGATCCGGCGCGCCTCCGTCGAACGCCGTATCCCCTGCCTCACCTCGCTCGACACGGCCAGGGCGCTGGCCCGGGCGCTCGGTGAATCGCAAGCACATCAGCGGGACAGCGTCGCGGTGGTCTCCGAGTACGTCAACGCCCGGGTGGCGGAGCCGGTCAACGTATGAGCCTCTCAGTCCGGGCAAAAACGATGGTCCTGGAGCGCTCAACGCCGATGGTTGGCGCGGTCGAGCTCGTCCTCGAGGACCCGGAGGCAGCCGCCGCAGCGAAGCCCGGTCAGTTCTTCCAGATTGCAGTCGAGGCACAGCATGCGATCCTTCGGCGGCCGTACAGTGTTGCCTGGGTCGACCGGCGGGCAGGCCGGATCGCCTTCATCTTCAACATCGTCGGCAGCGGCAGCGCCTGGCTTGCCTCCCGTCACGCCGGAGATCAACTGGCGCTCATTGGGCCGCTGGGAAAGGGCTTCACCGTCGAGGCAAGCAGCCGGCGGGCAGTATGCGTTGCCGGCGGCCTGGGCGTCGCCACTTTCCCCTGCCTGGTCGCGGAACTGGGCGCATTGGACCGGCCGGTGGTCTTTCTTCAGGGCGCCAGGGTCGCAGATCGGCTCCTCCCGGCCGATCGTCTTCCGGGCGTCGACCTTCGCCTTGCCACCGATGACGGAAGCGCGGGGTTGCGCGGCAGCGTTGTGCAGCTGCTATCGCGGGCGCTCGTGGCGGACAGCGATGTCTTCGCCTGCGGACCCACGCCGATGCTACGTCGCCTGATCGATGCGGCGGAGCGCCTCGAGCTGCCACTTTCGCGTATCCAGGTTGCGCTGGAGACGCCAATGGGCTGTGGTTTCGGCACCTGCCTTGGATGCGTCGCGCCGAGGCTTGGGGGCGGGTACCTGCTGACCTGTACCGATGGACCTTGCATCCGCGCCGACCGGATCGATTGGGAGCGGATGAGCGACGCCTTCCATGGCTGACCGGCTCGACCTGGGCGTCGATCTGGGTCGTGGTCTCCGCCTGCGCTCGCCGGTGATGGTCGCTTCCGGGACATTCGGTTACGGCTTCGATGCGCCCCTGGTCGACCGCGAGGCACTGGGTGCGATCGTGACCAAGGGGACCACGCTTCGGCCGCGCGAGGGCAACCCGCCGACTCGGATTGCCGAGACCGCCTCGGGGATGCTGAATGCGATCGGCCTGCAGAACCCCGGTGTGGAGCAGGTTGCAACCGCCTACGCGCCGCGCTGGGCCGGCTGGCAGCTCCCGGTGATCGTCAACGTTGCCGGCGAATCGGTTGAAGAATACGTCGCAATAGCGCGCCGGCTGTCGGGCGTGCCCGGGGTAGCGGGCTTCGAACTCAACATCTCCTGCCCGAACGTTGCTCACGGTCTTCAGTTCGGTGTCGATCCCCGGCTCGCGGCTGAGGTGACGGCCGCGGTTCGCGCGACAACGCCCCTGCCCCTGATGGTGAAGCTCACGCCCAACGTCACGGACATTGTTGCCATCGCCCGGGCGGTCACCGACGCGGGTGCCGACAGCATCTCCGCTATCAACACCGTCGTTGGGATGGCGATAGACGCTCGCCATCGCCGACCGCTGCTGAAACGCGGTAGTGGTGGGCTCAGCGGCCCCGCTATCAAGCCGCTCGCCCTGCATGCCGTCTGGCAGGTCGCCGGCGCCGTATCGATTCCGGTGGTCGGTATCGGTGGGATTGCTAGCAGCGCCGACGCTCTCGAGTTCCTGATGGCGGGCGCGGTGGCGATCCAGCTCGGCACCGTCAACTACAGCCATCCCGAGGCGGCGCGGGATGTACGCGATGGGCTGGAATGGTACCTGCGCTCAGAGAAGCTTGAAGACCTGGCCGCCCTCTCCATCCGCGGAACCCGGGTACCGAGTCATGCCTGACGCACGGCGGGCTTTCGATGATGCAGGCGCGTTCCTCAAGGGGCATTTCGCCTACACCAGCGGGCGGCATGGCGCCGATTACCTGGAAAAGTTCCGGATCCTGGAGGACCCGATCGCGACCGTGGCGCTTGCCGAGATGATCGCCGGCCATTTCCGCGATAGCGACGTCGGATTAGTGGCCGGACCGACGACGGGCGGCATCATCCTCGCCTACGAGGTCGCCCGGCAGATGGGACTCGAGGCGGTTTACGTTGAGCGGGGGGAAGCTGGCGGGCGGGCGCTGCGCCGCGGATTCGAGATCCGGCCGAAGACACGGATCCTGGTGGTGGACGACGTCGTCACCACCGGAGGTTCTCTCCGCGAAACGATCGCCTGCCTGGAGGACTCGAGCGGGCAGGTAATCGGCGTGGGCGTCCTGGCCGATCGCACCGCCGGCAGGGCAGCGGGCGACAGGCCTTTCTTCGCCTGCCTCACCGTCGACTTCCCCTCCTACGCGCCGGAGGAGTGTCCTCTATGCCGGTCCGGCATCCCGCTCTCCGCACCACGCGGCACCGGCCACGCGCTGGCGGCTCCCTCTTACTGAAGCCAGGAGGGGGCGGCGGCCGGCTCCCGGTGAAGCTGCTCTCGCATCTCGCGCATCTGCCCGCGGCGCCTGTTCGCAGCCGCTGGGAGGACCGCGGCGGGAACCGTGACCGGCCGGCTGGGCGGAGCCGCCGGTGGCCGGTGGCTGGCGAGCAGCATCTGGCGTAGCCGAACGGCCCAGAGCACCGAGCCGAAGTCCCATTTGCTTACGGTTGGGCTCGCTTCCGGCCTCCGGATGAGCCCGGCCGTAAGGCTCTGCTCGTGGTCCATGTCGGCCAGCTGCATGGCGATAGCCGCGGTCGTCACCGGGGCGACGAGGGCCGCCGCCGATGCACCCGTCTCACGAAGGATCCGAAGGATGGCCTGTGTCGGCACAAAATTGGCGAGCGCGACCTCGGGGTCGACCAGCCATTGGGTGCCGCGCCCGAGCCGGGCCCCCTCGCTGGCAAGGCTCTCCACATCCCAGGTCGTTTCCTTTCCCTCGGCTCCGATCACAACGAGGACGGTCGCCAGCTTGGCCGTTGGTGACAACATGGTTTTCACGCGCTCCTGCACTATCCCGTCCGCTAGCTCGCGCAGCCGCTCCAGCTGAGATCGCTGGGTAAGGCAGCCGGTATCGTCAACTCTCTGCATGCTTCTTGCCCTTCCGTCGTGATCGCTGCCTGCGACAGCGTGCAATGCAATTGTATCAGCGGTTGTCGCATCATGCGACCTTTTGTCTCGGATTGACGTTTCGATCAGTCCTGCGTAAGCTGGAACTAAGAAATCTTTCGGAGGTGAGGTCGATGGTCATTGTGCGCGCGACAAAAACCACCCGCACCGCGCCGTCGCGCTCCTCCGTGGAAGCCCGCTAGAACGCTCGGCCCTCCTCGAAGGACGCGATAGCGTCCGCACTGAAATCTTTCTGGAGGGTATCGACATGCAGTCAGCGGCTCTCGACCGGCTTGGCTGGTCGCAATGGTTTGAAGATCGATTCAAGCCCTTCCGGGATGGCTTATTCGAGCCCGGACGCGTCAGCGCCGACTACGGAGTGGCCTTCACGGTGAGCACCGCCGGCGGAGACCGGGTGGGCCGCGCGACAGGCAAGCTGCGTCACGATGGCACCGGACCGAACGATAGGGCCGTCGTCGGCGACTGGGTCGCCTTCGAACCTGGCATTGGCGAATCAGGCTCGATTCACGCCATCCTGGAACGAAAGAGCGCCTTTTCCCGCAAGGTCGCCGGCGAAACGACGCAAGAGCAGGTCATGGCGGCGAACATCGACCGTGTCTTCGTGGTCAGCGCCTTGAGCGAGGACTTGAACCAGGCCAAACTCGAGCGCTACCTCACCATCGGCTGGGAGAGCGGCGCCTTGCCGGTCGTCCTGCTCACCAAAGCAGACCTGAGTTTGGACCTCCAGGCTGTACGAGAGAGTGTCGAGGCGATTGCCCCCGGAGCTACGGTGCTGGTGACCAGCAGCGTCAGCGGGGAAGGCCTAGACCTGGTTCGCAACGAGTTGGGTCCGGGCATCACCGCCGTACTCGTAGGCCCTTCCGGCGTCGGGAAGTCGACCTTGATCAACCGTCTCACGGGTCGCGATGACCTGGCTACCGGTGCTATCCGGAGCGACGGGAAAGGGCGCCACACGACAACACACCGGCAGCTCATTCCGATCGAATCGGGTGGGATGATCATTGACACCCCCGGTCTTCGCGAGCTCCAACTCTGGCATGGCGAGGAAGGCCTTGACCAGACCTTCGACGACATCGCCCAGCTGGCATTGGGCTGCCGCTTCAACAACTGTGACCACGAGAGCGAGCCCGGCTGCGCCGTCCAGGCCGCAATCCTCGACGGCACACTTCCTGCCGGACGGCTGGCAAGCTACCGAAAACTGGGCCGGGAGATCCGGGCGATGCGCCGCCGGGAGGACAAGCGGCTGCAGATCGAGGACAAGAACCGCTGGAAGGCAATCACCAAGGCAAACCGATCTCGCTTTAGATGAAGGGGAACTTTTCTTCAGGCCGGACGTCTGAAACGGTATGAAACTGACCCAACTCAAATTCGCCCTGCTCGCACCCGGAGTCCTTGCCCTGAGCGCCTGCGCCGCCTTCGCGGCCGCCTCACCTTCTGAGCTGACCCTCCATCAGCAGGACGCAGGCCACCAGTACGCCGTCCACGTCGGTGACACAGTTAAGGTCGACTTGCTCGACACCTTCCCCGTGCCGGGGTCGTCCGTTGTATGGACCGCGGACACTTCGAACGCGGCCGTTCTGACCCGTGTTGGCGCGACGCGGGCGACTCCGCCCAGCTTTGCACGCAGCCAGGCCCATTACATCGCAACCTTTAAGGCGCAGAAGTCAGGCGTGGCAACAATAAAGATGGCCGGGGTCGCTCATTGCGAGGCGATGAATCCGGCTTTCTGCCCACAACCGGGCGGGACGATCACGATCACCGTTACCTAGACGGAGAGCTGGGCTAGCCGCGCCTCCCAGAAATCGAAGCGGCGGCCGAACCTTTCTGAGTCTGCGACTAGGCTAGGCATAGCCTGTCTAACAGCCTCGCGGCAGCGTTCGTCGGAAGTGTGCTCGGTGATGCTCTTGACGGAACCAACCATCGCGTCAAAGCTGGCCAGCTGGTGATAGTACTGGGCCCACTGTCGGGCAGCCGGAGCCGATGTAGTTGAAGGGTCCTCCCCTACGGCAAGTCGGTCGAAGGCTACCACCATCTCATTGTGTTCTTCTCAGGGACGCAAGTCATCATCCGTTCGGATGAACCTGAAGTGCTACGGGCCTGAATGGGTGCTCGGGTTGGAGACTTCTCAAGCCCGGTCCTGCCAGAAGCTCAATCTCTGCTGCCAGGTAAGCAGACGCCGGGTGATAGGGTCTAACGTTTCATCCGAGGGAAAGCTCGCTGAAAGCTCCAGGAGTGAGGAATAGACTCGAATCCAGTGACGGACTT
>DASWQQ010000271.1:0-3085 GCA_036403615.1 Candidatus Dormiibacterota bacterium
CATCGAGGTCGGCGGTATCCGGTTCTTCCCCCTCGAGCAAGCGGTCGGGGTCGACCTCTGCCTCGGCGGCCCTGCGTTCCTTCCAATCTTGCAGGCTGATAAAAACAGTCTAGGCCGGCCCAGGTTAGACGGGGAAGACTCCATGCTTGCGATTGACCCGGTCACGCTGGCTGGTGGCATAGAGGGCGAGCCGGGCCGTCAGCTCGGCGCGAAGCTGGCCGGGTGCAACCACCGCGTCTACGATCAGATCGGAGGCGAGCCGATAGAGGTCGATATCCTCGCGATACTCCTCCTGCAGCTTCTTGACGTAGGCGGGACGTTCCGCCTCGGGCAGCTCCTGGATCTTGTTGTAGAAGACGGCGTTGACGGCCGCGCTCGGTCCCATCACGCCGATCATCGCCGTCGGCAGAGCGATCGTGGCATTGGTGTCAAAAGCGGGGCCCGACATCGCGTACAGCCCGGCCCCGTACGCCTTGCGGACGATCACTGACAACTTGGGCACGGTCGCCTCCGAGATCGCGGCGATCATCTTCGCTCCGTGGCGGATGATTCCCTGGCGTTCCACCTTGGTCCCGATCATGAAGCCGGGTACGTCCGCAAGGAAAACGAGTGGAATGTTGAAAGCGTCACAAAGCGAGATGAAGCGGGCCGCCTTGTCGGCGGAGTCGACGAAGAGAATGCCCCCTTTGTGCATCGGCTGGTTGGCGACGATGCCGACCGCACGACCCTCGATCCGGGCAAGACCGCAAATGATCTCGCGGGCGAATAGTGCCTTGAGCTCAAGGAAACTGTCCTGATCGATCAAGCCGTCAATTAGTTGCTGCATGTTGAAGGCACGCCCCTCCTCGTGGGGAATGAGGGTATCGAGATCGATGCCACTCCCCGCCGATGATGGAGGTAGCGGAAATGGCTGCTCGAGACAGTTCTGAGGAAAGTAGCCCAGGTAGCGGCGGCCGAAGGCGATCGCCTCCTCTTCAGAGCTCACCAGGACGTCGCCGCAGCCGCTCTGCTCGCAGTGCATTCGCGCTCCGCCCATCTCCTCCAGGGTCACCTTCTCACCGATCACCATCTCTGCCATCCGGGGCGACCCGAGGTACATACTCGCGTGGCCCTCGACCATGACGGTCACGTCACAAAAGGCGGGGATGTAAGCCCCGCCGGCAGCCGACGGCCCGAAGAGAAGGCAGACCTGCGGGACGACACCGGAAAGGCGGACCTCGTTGTAGAAGATTCGACCAGCATGCCGGCGGCCGGGGAACATCTGGACCTGCTCGGTAATCCTGGCGCCCGCCGAGTCGACGAGGTAGATGATCGGGACTCGCAATCGCTCCGCCGTTTCCTGGAGGCGGATGATCTTTTCGACGGTTCGCGGTCCCCAGGAGCCGGCTTTCACGGTTGGATCGTTGGCCATGACGCAGACCGTCCTGCCTTCGATCTTCCCGACCACGGTCACAACTCCGTCTGCGCCGTAACCGGCCTCATCGCTGTGGGCCAGGAGACCGTCTTCCACCCGGTAGTCGGGGTCAAGCAGTAGGTCGAGGCGCCGGCGCACGGGAAGCTTTCCCTCGCCGAGCAGCTTCTCGGCGTAGCGGACCGAGCCCCCGGCGCGGGCTGCCTCCAGTCGAGCGTCGAGATCGTGCCGAGCGGTTCCTGGTGGTTGTGGCTCGGCGGCGCTCACGCGACCAGTATATGAGCCGCGATTTGACCGACGGCCTGCGGCTTCGCTTCTAGAATGAGTTTCGTGGAGGACGTCGTGCTGGTGGCCGCCGCCCGGACGCCGTTCGGCAAACTGGGCGGTGGACTTGCCTCCCTCACCGCGCCCGACCTGGGCGCAAGCGTGATTCGGGAAGTGCTCGCCCGGCCGGCGGTTTCGGGAGCCGACGTCGACCACGTGATCATGGGTACGGTCCTGACCGCGGGAATGGGACAGATCCCCGCACGCCAGGCCGCCCTGAAGGCGGGAGTACCCAGCAGTGTTTCGGCGCTGTCCGTCAACAAGGTTTGCGCCTCCTCCCTGAAGGCCGTCAACCTCGGCGCCCTCCTCATCCGTAACGGCGATGCAAAAGTGGTGGTCGCCGGGGGCATGGAAAGTATGAGCCAGGCGCCTTACCTGCTGGAGAAGGCGCGATTTGGCTACCGCCTCGGTGATGGCGCCCTTCTCGACAGCATGGTGCACGACGGCCTCACCGATCCCGCCAATGGCTGCCACATGGCGGTCGAAGGCAGCAACGTCGCCCGTGAGTTCGAGGTCTCACGCGAGCGGCAGGATGCGTATTCGTATCAGAGCCAGCAACGCTATGCCTCGGCCCTCAAGGCGGGCCGCTTCATGGAGGAGCTGATCCCGGTGGTGGTGCCCGGGCCGAAAGGGACGGCAACGGTGGCCGCCGACGAGCAGCCCAGGCCCGATACCACGATCGAGGCCCTGGCGCGGTTGAAGCCACTCTTTATGGAGGACGGCACGGTGACGGCGGGAAACGCTCCCGGTGTCAACGACGGGACCGCCGCCTTACTGATGATGAGCGCAGGCGAAGCGCATCGGCGCGACCTGCCTGCGCTGGCCACCTGGGTCGCGTACGGGGAGTCGGCAGCCGACACGCCCTATCTCGCCACGGTTCCCGCCACATCGATACAGTCGGCGCTCAAGAAAGCGGGGCTTGGTGTCGCTGACATGGACCTGTTCGAGATCAATGAGGCCTTTGCCGCGGTCGCCTGTACTGCCACCGACCTGCTCGGCGCGGACGAGGAGCGGGTCAACGTCGACGGGGGCGCGCTCGCGGTGGGCCACCCGATCGGAGCCTCCGGTGCGCGCATCCTGATGCACCTGGTTTACGAGCTCCGTCGCCGCGGAGGAAAGCTCGGCGCCGCGGGAATCTGTTCCGGCATGGCCCAGGGTGAGGCCACCGTCATTCGCGTCACTCCCTGATGAACCTCGCGCTTACGAGCGAACAGGAAGAGGTCCGACAGCTGGCGCGTGACTTCGCGGAGCGCGAGGTCAAGCCTCGGGCCGAGGCCATCGACCACCGGGTCGAGTTTCCTCGCGACCTGGTTCGAAAGGCGGCAGATCTGGGTTTGCTTGGCATGCTCG
>DASWQQ010000272.1:0-3205 GCA_036403615.1 Candidatus Dormiibacterota bacterium
GAAGAGAGGTTCGAGCACCCACTCGATCAGGCGGCGGTTCTCGATCATGACGTCTGCCTCCAGCTGCATGCCGGGCTGAAGGGGTACGGCTTGCCCGTAGGCGACAGCAGTCTGGCGGTCGAGCTCGACGGTGATGCGATAGACGGGCTCATTGGCTCCGAACAGGGCCGTCAGCCCGGTCAGCGGCTGGTTGAGCTCCGCCGGGTTCAGGGCGGAGCCGGACACGCTCGCCACCACCCCGTCGTAGAAGCCGAACTTCTGGTAGGGGAAGGCTTGGTAGCGCAGCAGCACCCGCTGCCCGGGGCGAAGGAAGCCGATGCCGCGGCTCGGGCTGAACAGCTGCGCCTGCAGCTTGGAGCGGGATGGCACGATGCCGAAGAGGGGAATCGAGGTGTTGGCATTGCCCCCGGTCTCGGCCTGAAGGCCGGTGATCGTGCCGTCCTGCGGGGCCGTGATGACGATCTCCCGCCGAGCCTCGGCCTCAATGAGGTCCTGCTCCAGGGCCGCGACGTTGCGCTCGATCTCGTTCTCCTGCGTCTGCCGGCGCAGCGGCACGGCACGCAAGGTTGCCCGCGCCTCCGCCTGTTCGCGCTCCAGGGTCGCGAAGCTGCGTTCCAGCGCCTGGAGCTTGGCGGCCTCGTCAAGCCGCTCCTTCTCGGCATCCTCCAGCCGCGGAGCGGTGACGATGTCCCGCTTGCGCAATTCGCGGATGCGGGCCGCCGTCTTATCGGTCATATCGATTTTGATCTTCTGAAGGCCAACCTCCAGCCCCAGATGCTTCAGCTCGGTGCTGAAGATCTCAAGCTTCTTTCGGGCATCGTCGAGCTGGTCCTCGAACACGCGCCTCTGGATATTCTTCTCCTGCACCATGCTGTCCCGGCGCTTCTTCAGCTGCCGGACGATCTCCTTTCTCGTTGCTCCGGCAGCGCTGCTCAGCAATTCGGTCGAGATGAGCAGAACCGGGCTGCCCTTCTGAACCGTCATGCCTTCCCGCACCAAGACCTCGGTGATCACACCGGATTGTGGAGAGAAACTCCGGACGACGCCCTGCTCGGGCACCAGCCAGCCGTTGATGCGCGCCTTGCGCGTGTAGGAGCCGAAGACGAGCAGCAGGACAATGGCCGCCGCCGCGGTCGCGGCGAAGAGCGCAAACATCCAGTGGGCGACGCGCGGCTCCAAGAGCACGGTGCCGAGCCATTGCGCCTGGCCCTCGGCCAGAACCTCTGCCCGGAAGAGCGGCTCGCGTTGGATGGGCAAGTGGTCTTGGCCGGCCGCGAGTTCGCAGGCGGTCCCGTCCTGGCTCATGGCTCGGCCTATGTGTCGTCGAGGGTCCTGACCGAGTAATCCTTCACCTCGATGCTGATCTCGATGACCTGCTGGGTTTTGCGGACCTGCAGCACCTTGTGGAGCCGACGCTCGAAGAAGTCCTTCAGGAGCGGAGGTCGCCCGGCCCGGAGGTAGAAGCTCGGGGAGGCCATGACCTTGCTCGCGGCGAGCAGGCTGAGCTCCTCACCGCGGGTCGCGGTCTGGACGATGCAGGGGGCATACCGGATGCCCATGGCGCGCAGCGCGTAGGCGCGGTGATGGCCGTTGTGCAGGAGCAGGCGAGAGTCGGACTGGATGACGCTGAGGAAATTCGACCCGAAGCCGACGACGAGCCCAATTGCCCCAGTGACGGAACCATAGGCGACGTGGTCCGCCAGGTCCTCCGGCTTGAGCAGGAGGCACTCGTGGAAGCGAAGATCCGACGAGGCGGAGGAAAACAGATACCGACGCCCATCAGCTTTTCGGATCTGCACGGGCGCCTCGAAGTCGCCCAAGGGCTGGCAGAAGCGAAAGAGGGCCTCGGCACTTAGAAGATCGCCGGCGCGGTCTTTGAGCCGCTCGGCATGGTCAAGGTCGATGTGGGACTGTGCCACCACCAGGCGATCCAATTCGACCATGACAAAGCGGGTCGGGACTTTGTCGAAGGCGCGGCGGTAACGGGGATCGGCCCGCACCTCATCGGCCAACTCGGCACAATCGCGGTCCAAGTCTCGGATTTCGATGGCATCCGCGGCACCGGCCTCGCGGAGTTCGAGTTCATGGTAGTAGTCGTTCGCCGCGCGCCATTCGTCGACCAGCTCCGAGCGGGACACCGCGGCGGAGCCGATCGCATGATCCTCGACATAGTCGAGGAGGTCCTGCAGGCCGGGCTGACCGAGCAACCAAGCTTCCCTGACGCCGACATCCTGCTCGCCGCCGGTCACGGGCCATCGTTGCCGAGCGTCCATACCGTCCTCCGAAGGCCTGCTGAGGGATGGAGCTACAGTCCCTCTTGTGCTTCTTCGTTGCGGCGCACCGGCGGAACACTGCCGGTGCGCCTGATTTTTATGCGCAGTGCTTCTTGCCCTTGGACTCCGAGCGCCGGTTTGAGCGGCTCGCATGATGCTCCCGGCTCTTGTGCTTGCTCTTGCTGCCGCCCTTGTTGGAGGGCTTCGAATATGAATGTTGCGACCCAGCTCCATAGACGTGGGTCAGTTCTTCCTTAGCAAGTTCACGCATCTGAGTTTTCCCTTGCTGATATGCCGCAGTTTTCACAGCCCGAACACGAGATTTAACGTGTTCGGGTTGCCTCTGACTGCTGCGGCAATTCTCAATATTACTTTATTATTCCGGAATCAAGTCGACTAAGGGTGGGTAATTTGTAAGAGCAGTTCCGTACAATATTAAATTTCGGCTTATACCGGATGAACGGCGTCAGTGCGGTTGGATCGCAAGTCTATCGAGCTGCAGGTCTCACCGAGGACAAACTCGGCCACATCCCGGGCGCAAGTCGCATCCGAGCATGGTGGCGGACGGTGACAAGATTGAGCTTTGCTTTCGCGTGCCCCCGCCTGCTGCGATCAGGAATTGGGGTGCGCAGCGGCCGAAGGAGACGCGTCGTCTGGACGACTGCCGGATGGCGCCGAGCCCCGCATCGCATTCCTCCTACATGTACTCTCGGCTTGAGGCTGACTAACCCTTATGGATTAATTCTGCCAAAAGACTAATCCGTCCGTGTTAACTTCACTATTCGACCCGAAAAATTTGCACAATTAGATTTCAGTTGCTTAGTTTTCGTTCATTAACAATTCTCAAGGCGACACCTATTTTCACGGTCAGATACGACGTTAATCCAGTACGATATCTGACGCTGAAATCGGTCGAGATCCTGTTTGAGGTG
>DASWQQ010000273.1:0-1852 GCA_036403615.1 Candidatus Dormiibacterota bacterium
GCGCGAGCCATGCGAGCCAGCCGGACGGCTCCTTCGGCGGTGGTGGCGCCGGCCGTATTTGGGAGCAAGGTGTACTTGCGAAGGTCGACACCCTCCAGCTCGGAGCGGCCGCCATCGAGGTTCAGCCTGCGGATCGCCAGCGTGATCATGTCCGGTCGCGCCGACTCCAGGCACTGAGTCAGGACCTGGTTGGAGGAAAAACGCCCCGTTCCGTGGATCAGGCGCGACCGGATGAAACGACCACCGATCGATAGGGAGTCGGTGCCCTCCGGTGCCCCGCCGCCCACAAAGTAAACCAGCTCCAGTTCGTCGCCGGCATGCACGTTGGTCTTCTCGAAGTCCTCTCGGCGCCGAATCTCGCGGTTGTGCTCGATCACGACGCGGCCAGGCTGTACGTCGAGCCGCTGAAGCAGGTCCAGCAGGGTCAGTCCATCCTCCACCTGCCTCGGCTTGCCGTTGACGGTAACTGTCACCTCACTCACGCGCTCACCGCCGCCGGTTTCGCTTCGACGATCTGCCGGAGCTGGTGTGCCATCGACGCTGGGTCGTCCGCGTCATAAACGGCGCGAACCACGGCAATGGCGCGGGCACCCGCCTCGATCACGTGGGAGGCATTGCTGAGATCGATGCCGCCGATGGCGACGAAGGGCAGCTTGATATTCTCGGCAACCTGGCGGACCAGCGCGGTTCCAACTGCCTGCCGTCCGGCCTTGGTGGGAGTCGGAAAGACGGGCCCGACGCCGAGGTAATCCACTCCGTCGGCGACTGCCTTGGCTGCCTGTTCGAGCGAGTGCGTGCTGCGACCGAGGAGGCGCCCATGGAAACCGTGCAGGCTGCGGATCATGGCCGGCGGAAAGTCGTCCTGGCCGAGGTGGACGCCGTCGGCATCAGCCGTTATCGCCAGGTCGGGATGGTCGTTGACGATGAAAAGCGCGTCGTGGGCCCGGGTCAGCTCGCGGATACGAAGCGCGAGGCGCGCCTGCGCATCTTTGGGCATCGTCTTCTTGCGCAGCTGGATGACATCGGCGCCTCCTTTGAGGGCCCCTTCCACGATCGTGAGCGTCTCCTCCAGATCGCCTCGCTCACCGGTGATGACGTAAAGGCGCACACGCGCCAGGCGCTCGCGACGTTCCTCGGCCAGTGTTCCCATATGAAGCATCCCAGAGCGGTGGCGGAATGCTCGAGCCCCTTCGCTCCGCAGGTATGACCCTGATCAGCTCTCTTAGGGTTAGCCGGCCGGCCGGCTTTCTCAGCATTCCGCTCCCCTAGGGACGAACATCATTATAGAAGGTGGTATGGAGCCAACCTACGTAGGGATAAGCGAAATCTCAGTACCAGTTGAAGGGGCCGACGCGCTTCGCCAGGCCTTTGCCGAAAGGCTGGGAGCGGTCGACGGGTGGCCCGGATTCGCCGGCCTCGAGCTGCTCCAGGACCGCAAGCAACCCGGGCGCTACCTGATGATCACCCGCTGGGCAACCCGCACCCAATTTCTCGCCTACATGCGCAGCGAGGACCACCGGCGCTCGCATCAGCGCATCGACCGGGGACCGGCAGGGCCGCGACCCGCCGGCTTCAGTGAGTACGACCAGGTTGCCAAATGAAGTCGGTCGAGCGGCCGCCCACCCTCCTCCTCTCGGAGGCGGCATCGATGCTGGCGTTTAAGGCAACCGCAGCCCTTTACGAGGAGCAACCGGAGCTGTGGAAGATGGGGGAACGTGGTCGGGCGCGCACACTTGAGGATTTCGGCCATCACTTCGAGGCCCTGGCGACCCTGGATGCCACGGTCTTCGCCGACCATGTCGCTTACTGCCGGACCCTCTTCGAGAATCTGGGCTTTCCATTGAAATGGCTG
>DASWQQ010000274.1:0-3655 GCA_036403615.1 Candidatus Dormiibacterota bacterium
GGATGAGGATGATGGCGAGCAGCGTCAATTTCAACTGATCCGCCTGTAAGGCTTGGAGCGCATCGACGGCGAGGACTGCCAGGCCCGCGGGAAAGGCCCGGTACCCGGCCGGCGGGTTGCCCTGCCGTAACCCGGCCACGAGTGCCCGGTCGCGGTCCACCGAGGTCACCCTGGTCAGACCAAAGATCGAGATCGCGAGCCCGTGCCTCGAGTCCACCACCGCGCCGCTGAAGTAGGACGGAATCCGGTCAAGGATCAGTTTGGTCCGCGCCGAGTCCGGTAGCGTCCCCTGGTTGAAGCCGCTCAGGAACCCGGGCAGGCTTTCCAGCGCTTTCAAATCGCCGCCGGAGTCCCGGACGTTACGCTGGGTGGCCTGCTGCAGCCAGCTGGCGGCGTCGCCGGTGGTGACGTCCGAGCCCTGGAGTACCAGGTCGATCTCGCCCGCCAGGCCGACGGCCGCTTGCACCTGTTGCGCCGCGTCGAGCGCTGGATCGCCGGCCGCCAGAAGCTGGGTGGGGTCGGTCTCTACGCGTAGGGCCGGGAGGGCGGCCCAACCGATCAGGCCGGCCAGGCTGAGCAGCAGCGCCGCTCGCAAGGGCAGCTTTCCCAGGCGTCCGATCCGGCTCCCCGCCTCGATCCGGATTCCGCGTGGCTCCAGCAGTCGTGGCCATCGGCGGCCCAGAAGAGCAAGCGCTGGAAGCCCGACGAGATAGTTGGCAAGGAAGGCCATCGCGACCCCGATTGCCATGAAGAGCCCGAACTGCCTGACAAGCGGGATTGCCGAGATGACGAAGGCCAGCATCCCTGCCGCGGTTGCCAGCGCGGCCAGAGCAGTCGCGGGCAGGATGGCGGCTGCACCGGCCAGCACGCGTTCGCGCGGACCGGATTCGCCACTCGCTTCGCCCACGCGGTTGACCAGCTGAATCAGGTAGTCGGTGGCAAGGCCAAGCACCACCGGCAGGACTGCAAGCGTGGCGGGTGTGATGGGCAGGCCGGTAGCGCCTGCGATGCCGGCCGTCCACAGCGAAGCTGCTCCAGCGACTGGCAGGGCGAGCAGCATCGGCAGGCGAAAGAGGACAAAGCCGACGACCAGCATGGCGAGCAGCGCCAGCGGCAGCAACACTTTCAGGGAATTGAAGACGGCGTCGGCAACCGAAAGGGTCAATGCCGGGGAGCCGGATGCGGTAAATCGCATGTCATGCAGTTCCTTGAGATCCCCGCTGCTGGCAGCGCCGGCGGCGATCGCGAGCACCCGCCGTACTTGCTCGAGCGAGGCATTGCGGTTCAGCCGGACAGTGATTACCGCGTGGGAGAGGTCTGGGAGTGCCCATTTCCAGAAGGGCCTGACCTGCTGCGCGTCCGGCTCCAGCAGGACTCCCGCCAGAAAAGTCGGATTGTTGACCGCCGGAACGCCAAGCGTGGGGAAGGCCTGCGCATAGCGCTGGGCACAGGCGGAAACGGCCTGCTGGAAGGCCTGTTGTCCAGCAGAGTCCTGGTCGGCCTGCGTCTTACCGGCGGCAACCGCCCTGGCACGGGCCGCATTCTCGGCCGACTTGCCTTCCTGGGCGCAGACATTCAGCAGCACGCTGGTGGTGCTGATGGCGAGGGTGTTCACCAGGGTGCCCGGACCATAGACCCGCTTGACGCCGGCGGCCTCGTGAAGTTTGCCCTCGAGGTGGGAGAGCCCAACCATGTGGTCGGGCGTGATCAGGGCGTTTCCGCCGGCAGGTCGGGCCAGGATCACGATCGGATCGGCGCCGAACGTGTCGGCAAAAAGCGCCTGGTCCTTGAAGAGGGCCGAACCGGGGTCCACCAACAGATCGACCCGGGCATCCGGCCTCAGCCGCAAAGCCCCGATTGCGCTCCCGATCGTGAGCAGCAGGGCGAGGAGGAGGAGTAGCGTGGGGCGGCGTGCGAGAAGCGTGAGGGGCGAGACCGCCGGCGCGGCCCGCCTACCTTCCAAGGAAAAGCGCGACCAGATCCTGATCGTTCAGCGGCGTCACCATCGAACTCGGTGAGCCCGAGGCGCAGCAGGGGGCGGGGGCGGGCCCCGGCCCATGCGCGGTGGCTACCACCTGGACTCGCACGTAATGACCGGCAGCGTCCGCGCCGCCGAAAGCCGATTTGGTTTCCAGTACGGCCTGCATCAGGTTGGGCAGGGCAGGGTTCACGCCGACAATGATTGCATCCAGCTCGGCGGCGACCGCCCTCAGCTGGTTCACGGTCGCCGGGCCTTTCGCCAGTACGTGAGCCAGGTTGGCGCCGTTACCCTGCAGCGCGGTGTCCAGCTCCTGGGCAACGGCGGCAGTGTGATCGATTCCGCTCCCCAGTGAATTCTCCACCTGCACCAGGCCGCTCAAAACCAGGTCGGTGTCCGCGATCTGCTTGTCGATCGGCGCGTTTTGCAGGTCGCGGTCGAGCTGTTCGCTGGAGGCGATCAGAGCTGCAAGGTCGTCGGCTCGGTTGCGGAGCACCCCGGTCGTGGTTTTGATATCACCCGATGACTGGCCGAGCGCCTGGAAGGCTGCGTTGAGCTGGGCGCCGCGGCCATCGGCGGCACGTCCCAGCTCGACGAAGATCGTCTTCAGGTTGGCGCGTACATCCGGTTGCAGGGAGTTGAGGATCTGGTCGAAATCGGTGCTGACAGTGGTTCTCGAAAGCGGGATCAAGGCCCCGTCCGCCAGGCGTCCCTGGCTACCACCGGCCAGGGCGACGTATTTGGGGCCGAGTAAGCCGTGCGGGCGGATCGCGGCCGTGGTATCCGCGTGGAGCTGCTCAGCGTACCGGTGGCCGATAGAAACATGTAGCAGCGCGTGGCCGTTGCTGTATTCGACACTGTCAACTGATCCAACCTTGGCACCGCTCAACTCCACCCAGGCTCCCGGGTTTATCTCTCCGTACGCGCCTGCCTGCAGCTGGAGGTGAAGCGGACTGTTCCATGGCGTGGGCAAGGGGATGAAGACGGCCACCGCGAAAAGCAGCGCGGCCAGCGCCGTCACCAGCCCGAGAAGCCGTGGCCTCGCCTTTCCCTGCCGCCTCATTTTGCCCCCAGCAGCAATTGAAGCCAGTCGGGGATGACGCCGATGGGCGGCAGCGTGGGCACCGAGAGCCCGGGGGTCGTGGCGCAGACAGAAGTCGATGGGGTGGGGAGCTTTGGCGGTTTTGGTGTCGGCGGCATGCAGGACGGAGTTGGTAGGGCAGGCGGGGATATCGAGGGACAGGGGAGCGCCGGCAAGGAGGGCGTGGGCAGCTTTGGGGGACTGGGGGTCGGGATGCAGAGCGGAAGGTTAGGCAGCGAAGGCAAAACCGGGGCCAGGACATTCGGCTGTGACTGCGCCGTCCCGGTCTGACAGGTGGATCCAGCAGTGCCGCAGTCGGGCTGGAGGACGAATAGCTGTCGCAACACGTTTCCCTGGCCGTCGCTTCCCGGTTGCGACACGGCGCTCACCGACTCAGGGGTTAGGACGTTGGTGTTGGTGTTTATCTGCGCCAGGCTGCCATGAAGATCCGTGTAGACGATGGAGAGCGTCCCGTTCAACTGTCCAAGCAAGGGATCGAGCGAGACCACGGTGTCGTGCAGATTCTTTTCGTTGCCCGCCAGGGTGGCGTTGAAATCACCCATCACGTTTCCCAGGTGCGCAATCAGGCTGGCGAG
>DASWQQ010000275.1:0-2875 GCA_036403615.1 Candidatus Dormiibacterota bacterium
GGATCACCCGGTGCAGGTGCCTGACCGCCAGCCAGTCCGCCACGGCGGTCATGGATGCCTGGGTCGAGTGACCCTGGGCCTGTACGACAACTGCGCTGTCCGGCACCTTCCGGCTGAGAAGGTAGTGACGGCCGACGATGGCCTCGCTGGTGGTGTCACCTCGACCGATCCCGCCGGTGACGATAATCCTGGGGGCGAGCCGCTCGCGGAAGAGTCGGAGTGCATGGTCGAGGCGCGCGCGGAGCACCGGCGACGGCCGGCCGTTGTACTGCGCCGCGCCGAGCACGACGATGGCATCCACAGGCCGCCGCTGATCCTGCTGGCTCACCACCAGGACGGTAACCAGCGCAACTGTGTAAATCGTGATTGCGGCCAGGAGGACCAGGCCGATTGCTCGGCTCACAGATCAAAACTCTCGCCATGCTTCGGCACCTGCACCTCGCCGACACCTTCCTCTCGTAAGATCGTCGCCATCGCCTCGAGGGCGACCGGCTCTCCGTGCACAACGAAGGCGCGCTTCACGGGACCACCCAGGCGCCGGACCCACGACCTCAGCTCTTCGCGATCGGCATGGGCCGAGTACCCGGTGATCGACTCGACCTCGGCCTTGCGATCGTACTCGTCGCCGAAGATGCGCACGCGTTGCTGGCCGCTCTGGATTCTATACCCTAGTGTGTGCTCGGCCTGAAAACCGACGAACAAAATCAGGTTCCGGTGATCGCCGATGCCGTGTGCCAGGTGGTGCAGAATTCTGCCTGATTCCACCATGCCGGACGCGGCGATGATGACTGCCGGCCCAGGGGCGCTGTCGAGCGCCTTAGATTCGGCGACGCTCCGCACGTAGCGAAGCAGTGGGAAGTCGAAGAGCTCGTTCGTCGTCTCGATCAGTCGCTCCCTACGGTCGAAGACCTCGGGATGCATACGGAATACGGTGGTGATGTCTACGGCGAGCGGGCTGTCGACATATATCGGCACTTCCGGGATCTGCCCGGCGCGAGAAAGCCGGTGAAGGCTATAGACCAGCTCCTGCGCCCGTCCCACGGCAAAGGAGGGGATCAACACCTTGCCGCCGCGTGCCGCCACCCGACGTACGATGGCTGCGAGCTGATTCTCGGCGGCATCGTAGGAGTCGTGCCGTCGGTCGGCGTAGGTCGATTCGACAATCAGGGTATCAATGGGGCCCGAGGGTGGCTCCGGGTCGCGGACGATCGACAACCCATTGCGCCCGATGTCTCCCGAAAAGACGACGCGTTGATTTCCCTGTTCGCTGATGCGGAGGTCTACTGTGGCCGAGCCAAGAATGTGACCGGCATCCAGAAACTCGAGGGCCAGGTGCTTCCGGATGAAGAAGACCCGCCGATACGGAACGCCGACCATGAGATCCTGGACAGCAATTGCATCGCGCAGGGTGTAGAGCGGCTCGCTTTCGGCCCCGGCCTTCCCCCGGCGCTGAAGGTGAGCGAAGTCTTTCTCCTGGATCTGCGCGGCGTCCGCCAGCATGACCGCACTCAGGTCCCGGCTCGCGGGTGTAGCGTAGATGGGACCGTGGAATCCATCGCGGACCAGCAGCGGAAGCCGTCCGGAATGATCGATGTGCGCGTGGCTCAGCACCACGCTGTCAATGCGGCGGGCATCGAACGGAAGCCGGGCATTGAGCGCGTGCGCTTCTGCCCTTCGGCCCTGGAACAGCCCGCTATCGAGCAGAACCCGGGCTCCCGCAGCCTCGAGTAGATGCATGGAGCCGGTTACCTGTCCGGCGGCACCCCAAAAGGTCAGGCGAGCTCCGGTCACCGACTCCCTCCCGTGACTGCTAGCAATGGATGGTTCCGGGATGCGCGGTCGCGCCGTCCCTTCGCCGTTGAGCATTCACTGTTCACCCTATGGCTTCTCATCTCGTCCCGAACAGCCGGTCGCCTGCATCCCCAAGGCCGGGCAGGATGTAGCCGACGCTGTTGAGCTCGCGATCGAGCGCCGCCGCGAATATGGGCACGTCCGGATGACTGGCCAGCATCCGGCCAACGCCCTCGGGAGCAGCAACGAGGGAGAGAAAGCGCAGCCTGCGCGCCCCTGCTTTCTTGAGGGCACCTACGGCCGCGACGGCAGAACCGCCGGTAGCGAGCATGGGATCCAGGATGAAGAAGTCGCGCTCCACTTCGTCCGCGGGAATCTTGAAGTAATAGTCTACCGGCTGCAGTGTCTCGTGATCACGGTAGAGGCCGATGTGGCCCACTCTGGCCGATGGAATCAGCTGAGTGATCCCCTCGACCATACCGAGTCCGGCCCGAAGGATAGGCACCAGGGTGAGCTTCTTGCCGGAGACCTGCCGTCCGGTGGTCCGCTCCAGTGGCGTTTCGATCTCGACCGGTGCGGTGGGCAGGTCCTTGGTCACCTCGTACGCCATGAGCGTCGCGATTTCGCTCACCAGCTGCTTGAAATCACGGGTGCTGGTGTGGCGATCACGAAGGATGGAGAGTTTGTGCTGGATGAGGGGGTGAGTGAGGACGGTAAGATTGGCGTACGGAGGTGAAGGCATGGCGAAATATGTGAGGGGAGCGGGGCGCTGTCACCCTGAACGTGACAAGTCACGGCTCCTTTGCCTCAGTAGAGACCCTTCCTATATTTCCCGGCCCTGAGGCCAGGTAGCTCAGTTGGTAGAGCAGCGGACTGAAAATCCGCGTGTCGGGGGTTCAATTCCCTCCCTGGCCACTCATTATTAGTAGGGCAACAATCTAGAAGACTTTGAGCCACCGGGCCAAAGGCATGTCGCGGGACTCGTCGCGGGACTTGCCTTGGAGCTGGTGGCTTTTGCAACTGTAATTGAGCTGCGAGAAGAGTGCGCTTAAAACGCACCACTCGCCCGCTACTCAGCCAGGGA
>DASWQQ010000276.1:0-4605 GCA_036403615.1 Candidatus Dormiibacterota bacterium
CTCCACAGCGCCATCCTCTACGCGCGTCCGGACGGAGATCCCGCTTCGGACGCGTATCTTTGGCAGGACGAGGAAGTGACGCAGAGCGTCCCGCTCGCGGAGGCGATTGCGGCCGCCAGAGCGAACGATGGCGCAGGCCCACTCGAAATTCGACTTCTGCGCCGCAAGGATAGGCCCGAAACAGTCTTCCAGCTCGACCTGGGAAGTACCGGATCCGCCCTCAGGTGGCACGGTTCCGAAAGCAACACCCTGAGCATTCGCGGCCAAACTGACCGGTCAGGCTCCGTGCCGCGTCCCCTGACCACGGTGCTCGGGCGGAGATCTCTGCGCGATATCCTGTGTGAACCGCACGGCTTGGACCTGTGCGCCGCCTCATCTCAAAGTGGCCCGACCGACCGACGCGAGGATCTGCTCGATTACCTGGCGGGGGAACTCGACCAGCGCGACGATGGTACGCGCGTCAGCCCGGATATAGCTCTGCGCCTGAGCTGCTTCGTGTTCTGGGAGTCACGCCACGTCGAAGTTGCAGATATCGGCCTGCGTGATTGCTGGCTCGCGGCCGTGATGGCCTACGCCTCCTCCAACATCACGTTGCGCGGCTCCCTTATCGAGGGCTCGACATATGCCTTTGCCGCCATCGGCAAGAAAGCAGCGCCGGAGGTATCCCATTCGTTTCAGTTGACCGGCAATGTGTGGAAGCAAAGCCCTTCCACCTACCGGCAGCCGAGAGCAGGCTGCGACAAACACAATGATTGGGATTGCCCCCTCAGTATCTGGGAAGACGTGCCCTGGGCGGTAGTGCATCACCACTTCTGGAGCCCACTCAATGGCGCTCTCTTCACCGCGAAGGATATCCTGGGGAATGTCAGGATCGCCGACAATCGCGTGATTGACGCCTACAACGGCATTCGGGTGAGGCTCAGCCGCGAATGTCTCGCTGCCCCGCTTTGCCGGGACAAGACGAATTTGGGTTTCGAGATCGTAGGCAATCGATTCGAGAAAATCCGGGACAACCCTGTCGAGCCGGAGGGTCATGCCGCCTTCTGGATCGTGAAGCACAACACGTTCGTCGACGTCCACGCCGCCATCTCGACAGACGGGGTGTCAGGACATGACTTCCTTGTCTTCGGCAACATCTTCGTCCTTGAGGGCATTGCGGGGAGCACATGCTCGGGTGACTGGGTAGGAAGCCGGCAATTCCGGCTGACGCTCGGCGGAATTGGCACGTGGAGCACGGAGGCCGTCGAGGGCGACGATGCTCGCTGCGACAGCCACCGCTTCGGCACCGTTATCAAGATGGGTGCGGAGGAGAATGCGGACGCCTCGACCTTGCTGCGGCGCATCCTCTTTTTCAACAACAGCGTGAGGACGAGGAGCCCGCTGTTTCGCGGCTCTCCGGGGCCGCCGATCACCAGCTATAACAACGTTGTCGAGTTTGTGGGGTGCGGCCTGGAGGGGCCCTCCTCATGCCGCCAGGTGCCTGACCGAGATCCGTCCTGTGCTGGCAAGGATGTCTGGACCCGGGATCACCAATCTGTGTTCGCCGAGTGCTTCCAAATAGGCGGCCCAGGCGGTCACCGGATGCGCTTCAACGCCTACAATCGCGAGTTGCCCACAGAGCTGGACGCGATCGATCAGGACAGGGTGGTGGCAACGCCGGCATCTGCTGCTCGTCACGGCTCTTCGACCGCCGACCTGACCAGTTCATTCGCAATCGCACCTGCCAGTTCCCTGGCAATCGACGGGTGCAATCCGACCTATGACAAAGGAGATCTGACTTGCGCAGCCGGACCGGCTGTAATGGGCGCGCTGCTACCGAATGGCGAGCGCTTTGATCTGCCGGTCCCGTTTGGATTCCCCTTCGGTGAAGTGCTTCGGAACGTCAAGCCTCCCACCAAGTAAGGCGCGGCGCTGTCACACTTGGCTCCTTCCGCGACCCAAGCACCTCGAAAGCACCAGCTCGACAGCCAACGCACAAACTTTCCTGAGCTGCAGCCCTGAGGAGCAAGGCGACGGCGATGTTGAGCAATATACGATCATGCGCAGCCATCGGGATTACTCCGCAGCGCTCCGGCTCCGCTCGATGTCGGGCGTGTTTCCCGCTCGTGCAGCGAGCAGCAGCTGTCGGCGCTCCGCCATGACCTGATTTGCATAACTCAAGGCGATGGACGTGACGGTTGCCCGTTCCTGGTCGAAGGCACCACGCGACGGAGTCGTCACAATGCCTTCCACAACCGTGTCGATATCTGCTCGGACCTGTTCGAGTTCGCCGAGGCTCCTCGCCCCCTTGATCGCCGAGAGAACCGCGCCGAAGCGCGGCAACAGAAACGGCTCAGCCGCGTCCGGCTGAAGAAAGCGCCTGAGGCCGATTAACCCGGAGCCGAGAGCCCCCAGAAGCATAGGGCCGTAAAACAGCCAGTCGCCATAACGCTCCATGAGGCTGGTTTCTTCCCCATCGAAATACACCTTGGCGCCGGGGTGGACAGGGAAGATCGCATCTTTGTCAGTGCTTGCAGCTTTGATCAGGGTGGCGATTGGCGCATCAGCGCTCATTTTCTGACGGTCCTCGAAGAGCGACCGAGCAAGCTCAGTGATCACATCGTTGGAAACATGCCGGTCGGCTACGAGATAGGTTGCGACCTGCAGGGTTGTGACACTTTCTGCCGGCAGCATGGGGGCGCCGCCGAAAAGACCCGCGGGCACTTCGCCCGCTTCGTACGCGGGCGACACGGCCGCAATAGCCGCAGCGTCTTCGATTGGGACGAATGCCAGCTTCCGACGGCTAGCGCTCACGATGGCGGACCAGGTTTGGCTGACCTTAGACGCCCGGCTCGTCGGAACCACGAACAGCAGGGCGTCGACTGACCGGTCGCGGATCGCTGCGACGATGGCTGGCGGAGACATTGGCAGCGCCATCGTACCCCCGACAACGGAATAGTGGTTGCGAAGTATGGCGAGGAGCATGTCGTCGGCCCGGGCCGGGCCGATCAAGCCGATGGTCTTGCCCCTGAGATCGCCGAAGTCATCGACCTTTGCCTTTTCGGGCGCAACGATCACAACCGGGTCCGTGTGCAGAATGGCCACCGCCCTGACCCGTTCGGAGGCCGTCCCGTCTGCTCGCGTGACGGCCAGCTGTGCCTGTCCCGTGTTCAGCTGCCTGAGAGCCTCGGTCGGGCCCTCGGTGTGCTCCAAGGTGAGACGAACGTTTGACTTGCTGGCGTTGAGAGTTCGGCCGAACGCGGCCATCAGTTCGGCGTCAACGAAGCCGATCGGTCCGACCGCCACTTTGAGAATTGCTGGTTTGGTCAGATGTGACCAGGCGACCAATCCCAGCCCGCATCCCGCGATCAGCGCGGCGGCCACGACGAACCATCGCAACGCCTTGTTCACGTCCAACCTCAAAGGAGCACGAAGCTCAGGGTTGCGCCGGTTGAGGGCTTCGCTCGTGCGAAAAATCAATTCTGGGCCAATCCGGAGGTTTAGTCTGACGGACCGATGCCGCTGGCCCCGCGGCCAAAACCGAAGAGGCTGACACATGACAATCATCAAGCGTCCCGTGCTTGTGGCGATGGCGGCACTGGTGGCCTGCACCGGCCTGTCATGGAGCGGAGAGACCGGCAGCCTCGTCAGTTCGGCCGAGGCCCGCGTCGGCCGCCCCAGGACGCCAATGAGCTACGCCGGGGTCGCTCGGCGCACCACCCGTCGGGCGGTCGGGGTAGGAGCGGTGGGCGCCGCTGCGGCGGGCGCTTACTACTATTCGAGGCCCGGATGCCCGCAGGTCGTCGATGCGTATGGGCGCGTCTACCAGCAATGCTGAGGACCTGATCGTCGTCGCTGTTCGCGTCGCGGCTCGGTCTCGACGCGAATATGCTCCCTATCGGCAGGTTACTTATCGCTCGCCAGGCTCTTCGACACGGATCAGCTTCGGCACGTAGCTTATAAGCCATGCGACGCTCACGCCGAGAACCGTCTCGACAAAACGAAATGTGGCGTAGTGCCAAGGCGCTATATTCTGGTCGAGCACGATCAACCCGCAAATGTAGCCGGCAACTCTCCCTCCTTCGCGAGCGCGAAGGACTTCGGCAACCAAGATGGCGATCAAGACGCTGAGGCCGACGGACCAAGCTTCTGCGGGAAGCAAGGGGCTGAGGGTCGCCCCGAGAAGCGCCCCGACGAAGGTCGCCATTATCCGCACTAGCCCTAAATCGCGCGTCTGCGCCGGCCTGAGATCGGTCACGGTGACGGCCGCGATAAACGCGAAAATCGGGTAATCCAGCCTCAACACCTGCGCGATGATGAGAGCCAGAGTCGCTCCCGCACCTGCTCTGACGGCCAGCTGTATGCCTGTCAGGTAGGACGGGGGGAGCATTTGGGCCTGCTGAACTTGGGAACTGGTCGGCTACGAACAGCGCCGATATCTGCTTCCGGTGGTGTCATCCGCGCTGAAATATCGGTTTAGAGACCCATCTGCCCCCCGGCCCAGGATCGCCGGAACTTCGTCAGCCGCCACCCCCGTCTCGCAAGCGAGGGTCAGCATGCGCCTGTCTCCGGCCGGCTGAACCTTCTTGATGCGGCAAGTGGCGTGAGGTGTCCTGATCTGGGTCC
>DASWQQ010000277.1:0-4134 GCA_036403615.1 Candidatus Dormiibacterota bacterium
GCTGGTGTGCGGGAGTACATCAAGGCCATCCCAAAGGAACACAGGCCGCTATTCGACCGGCTTCAGCGGCTGGTGCTGGAAGTCCACCCAGAGGCCGAAGTGATCCTCTCTTACAAGATGCCGACCTACAAGGTAGGGGAACGCCGGCTGTACATCGGTGCCTGGAAGCACGGCATATCCATGTACGGCTGGCAGGGGGATCGGGACGGCGGCTTCACCGCTCGCCACCCGGAGCTACAGACCGGCAAAGGAACGATCCAGCTGCGGCCAGACGATGCCACCCGCATCCCGGACGACCAACTCCGTGACCTGGCCCGCGCCGCTCTCGACCCGTGATCCCTTCCACCCAATTGCCATTCCGCCGAAAATGTGGGGATTCGGTTTCGACGGTCTGACTGGGGCTGCTTTCTCGGCAGCCCCTGATCTAGAAGCGACTCAGACGGTTCGACGCCGTCCCGAAATCATTCGATAGAGCGCGAGCAAGACGAGCGCACCGATGACGGCCACGATTATCGATCCCAGGTTCACCCCCGAGACCCCGCCTCCGCCGAACAAACTGAAGATGAATCCACCAACGATCGCGCCGGCGATCCCGATCAGCATCGTAACGATGATTCCGCCCGGATCGCGACCCGGCATGATCAGCTTTGCGAGTCCACCGGCAATCAGTCCAAGAACGATCCACGCGATTATTCCCATAAGTTCCAGTCCTCCAGCGCTTTCTCTCGTTTATACCCCGAACAGGTAAAACGTGTCAATTATTCTGTAGGAATGGACTTCCAAGCCTAGCGGCGCTCGTCCCCTGTGCCCGCAAGAACTTGTAGCGGCGCGCCGCTCGCCACCGGCATGTGGTCGCTGAACCAGCCCAGGATGGCTTTAAGCCGGATGACGCGAGAACGGGGATGGCCGTTGCGCGAGAGATCGTGAGTCTGACCCTCGAAGCGCATCATGCGCACTTCGCGGCCGAGGAATTTCAGCGCCGTGAACATCTGCTCGCCTTCGCTGATCGGGCAGCGCAGGTCGTTATCGCTGTGCAGGATGAGCAGCGGAGTGTGGATCCGGTCCACGTAGGTGATTGGCGACCGTTCCATGATCCGGTCAAGGTCTTTCCAGGGCAGGGCGCCGTCGAACTCGTCCATCAGGTACCAGCCGAGATCGCTGGTGCCGAACATGACCGCCATGTTGCTCACGCACCGCATCGTCACGGCCGCCTTGAAACGATCGCTGTGTGAAACAGCCCAGTTGGTCATGTAGCCGCCGTAACTTCCGCCGGCGACCCCGAGGCGATCGGGGTCAATGCCCCCTTTCGCGATCGCGGCGTCAAGCCCAGCCTGAAGATCCTGCCAGTCCTTTCCCCCCCAGTCGTTATTGACCGCATCGGAGAAATGTCGCCCGTAGCCAGTGCTTCCCCGCGGGTTGGCGTAGACGACCGCGTAACCATGCGCGACGAGCATCTGGAACTCGAAGAAGAAGCTCTGTCCATACATGGCCATTGGGCCGCCATGGATCTCGAGAACTGCCGGGGCCGGACCCCCTACCTGCGGCCGAAGGATCCATCCCTGCAGCTCCCAGTCATCCGGACCAGTGAACGCGAACTCCTCTGGTATGGCCAGCGAGACCTGCGCGAACAGCTCACTGTTGAGCTCGGTGACGCGGCCGCCGCCCCCATCGCTCGTCCTAAGCACGTGGAGGTCGCCGGGGATCGTGGCGGTTGACAGAGCCAGGGCAATCGTTGCCCGTTGCCGATCGACGCTGAAGCCATAGACCCGTCCCTTCCCGCCTGTGATGCGGTGAGGTGTGCCACCTTCGGCGGCCACTGCGTAGATTTCGGTCGTCCCTCGACCGGATGCGAGGAAGAGGACTTCTCGGCCATCGGCCGACCAGAACAGGTGGCTACCCGTGTGGGCTCGCTGGTCGTCGATACACGAGTCCTCGCACGTCGGTTGGAAGTCGCTAGTAAGCCGGACGGGTTTGGCTTCGCCGTCCGCCGACACGACGTAGAGGTCAGTGTGACCGTCCCAACGGCGCCGCTTCGAGCCCAGGAAGGAGATCGAGCGGCCATCCGGCGACCAGGCGGGTGCTCTGCACTCGAGCGACTCGTCGGTCAGCCTCCGGGGCCTCGACCCAGGCCGAAGGTCCATCACCCAGATATCTCCGCCCGGCCACTGCCAGCGTTCCGCGCTGCGGTCGGAGGCGAAGGCCAGCTGGCGCCCATCCGGTGAGACTGCGGGTGCACCGTCATCCCAATCGCCGTCGGTCAGCTGCCGGGGGCCGCCACCGGACGTTGATATCTGGAACAGGTGCGAGCGGCGCTCGTAGTTCCATCCGTGACCATCCAGGCGATGCCACAGCCGGTCGATAGTCCGCACCGCCGGGATCTGTTTCTCCTTCAGGGGTGCGTCCTCTGCCTCGACGTCGTCGGCGTCGCCCACCTCCGCCGCGAAAATCAGCGACCGCCCGTCCGGCAACCATACTGGGTCTCCGGCGCCGTGCCGAGCGTACGTCAACTGGCGAGCCTCGCCACCGTCGGCCGGCATGATCCATAGTTGCGGTTTCCCTACGCCCCGGTCGCGTTCCTCTTCGTCCTTCGGCTTGTTTTCCCCCGCGGGGGCGCGGACGAAGGCCAGCCAGAGCCCGTCAGGCGACCAGCGGGGGGCCGTATCGTTTGGGCCTGCCGTGAATTGCCTTGGCTGGCCGCCGTCAACCGGAGCGATCCAGAGATGGCGGCGGTACTCGTAGCTGGCCCGATCAATCCCCGTCACGACGTACACGATCCGGTCGCCGTTGGGGGTTAGCTGCGGGTCCTCGACGGACCGGATCGCGTAGAGATCATCGGCCTCGAGCGGACGTGTCATGCCTTGCCTCCCTGGACGCGAACAGATCGTCCTTAGCCTAGCGGAGTCCTGGAATCAGGCGACTTCCGTCACCGCGGCTGCGCCTCTCTCGCTTCCCCGCCCGCGCATTCGGACACGCCGGTCCCGATCAACGCCACGATCCAGGTCGAGGACAAAGTCGCCACGGCGCGAATAGGCTGCTCCGACCTCGGCCAGGGTGCGAAGCAGAGGAAGCTGAGGAACCGCCATCATCACCTCGGCATCAAGCACCTGCCGCCACGGATCTTGACCCGGCGCGCCCTCCCCGCTGAAGAACTGGCGCTTCGAGGCGAGCCAGGATTTGAGAGCCAGCGCCGCGGTCACCGTCCAGGTGATGGGCGCCTCCGGCCGGTTGGTTCCCACAATGATCTCCGGCTCAGCGGTCCGTGGGTGCCGCATGCGGAAGTCATACATAACCCGCCCGTCAGGGCTCACGTAGAGAAATTCAATGTGAGCGCCGGCGGTGTTGACGGCGTTGAGGAGCCGAACGGCTATCTGGCGGGCCAGCTTCGAGAGCCCCTGGCGCTCGAGACCGCGGGCTACATCGAAGGTCTCCTTCATCCAGACGGTCCATTCGCCGTGGTAGTCCTGGAAGTCCACCACGCCGGCTTCCTCAAGGCTGCGGCAGCGAATCCCGACCTCCGTCAGGAAGCCGGGGCCGCAGATCCGGCGGACCAGTCCGTCCACGTATCTGTCCGTATCGCGGAGCCCGTCGAACACGGCGGTGTCAAGCAGCAGGGCGCCATTCGACGAGAGGGTTTGGATCCATCGCGGCCGGCCGGCGGCGTCACGATCGAGGCCCATGGCGAAAAACTCATCGCCCGGCATCCACAGATCGCTGATGATGCGCTGACGAAGCGCCTCGGCACGCGTGCGCCAATCCTGCGCGTGATCTTTGAAGATACTTGCAGCGCCGACCAGCGCGTCGTAGGTGTACCCCTGCACCTCGATTGCGGCGATTGGGGCATCCGAGTTGGCCAGCGCCCCGTTGCGATGGACGTATGAGGTATTGGAATCCTTCCATACCTGGAAGGGGATTCCCTCTGGGTTCCGCCGCTGGAATTCAACGAATCCGAGTGGCGACCCGTCCATTTTCCTCGTCAGCCAGTCCACTGCTGCCAGAACACTGTCGCGGAGGGTCACGGTGATACCGTCGCGGCGCACGACCGGCTCGGCGAGGATCGAATGACCATGCGCCGCGCAGTAGCGGGCCACCAGGCGAACGAATAATGGCGTCGCGTCCACGCTGCCGTAGTAGGTC
>DASWQQ010000278.1:0-3534 GCA_036403615.1 Candidatus Dormiibacterota bacterium
ACCAATGCCTTCTTCGATACGGCTGCCGACCACGAGACGCTCCTGATCCGGCCGCGGGATATCACTGATAACGCCATCCCCTCCGGGACCGCCCTCGCCACCGACGTGCTCTTGCGGGCAGGGTCTCTTCTCGAGAAAAGAGCGTGGATCGAGATCGGAAGGTCTTGCCTGGAACAGCTGGCGCCGACAGCTGCGCGGGCACCATTGGGTTTCGGGCGCCTGCTCTGCGCCCTTGATTTCGAGCTGGCCAAACCGATTGAGCTCGCCATCATCGGAGCAACTCCCGGATCGCGGAAGCCATTCATCGACCGCCTGCGCCGACGCTACCTCCCAAACCTGGTGCTGGCCGGAGGGGCGGAAGGAGACTTGCCAGACATTCCGCTGCTGCGCGACCGTCGGGCTGTCGACGGACGGGCGACTGCTTATCTGTGCGAGGCGTTCGTCTGCCAGCTTCCGACAGCGGAGCCGGCGCAACTGGAGACGCAAATCGACCTGATCGCCCCGGTCATAACATCGACCTGAGCCACTCCTCGTAGTCCGAAGGGGTGTTCAGATTTCGAAAAGAGGTTGCGGCCGGGCCCGAGAGCTCATCCTCGTCCACGTACCGCACGTCGCACGAGTCAAGCAGCGCAGCCACGCTGCGCCTGCCTGAGGCGATCAGCCGTTCGATAACGGGCACGAGGCGGACGCTGTAGACGGCGCAAAGCCCCTGGGCCAATCCGCCCACACGCGGAACCACCGCGTCGATGCCAGTTGTCTCACTCCGCAGCCTGACACCAACGGCTGGCTGGACATCGGGATAGTCGCAGGCAACCACCCAGGCAAAGTCGAAGGCGGAGGCGGTAAGTCCAGCATGGATTCCGGCCAGCGGGCCGGCGCCCACAAAATGATCGGCAACCGTTCGTGCTCCGCGGAGCCGTAGCGCGGCTGAGCCGGAAGCGAGGATGACCTCGTCGGCGCTGGCGCTGAGGTTGTTGATGATCCGCTCGGCCAGCGTCACGGTTCCGGCCGGGAGCGTTGCCTTGTCCCTGCCCATCCGCCGGCTTTGCCCACCGGCCAGAACCACGAGGCTGCAGCCTGTGGCCATGCGCCAAGCCTAGCGCAGGCTACTGACCCATGGCGCCGGAGATGTTGCAGAAGGCGTTCTGAATCTGGTTTCCAAGCACCATGAGGACCGCGATCACGATGACAGCGATCAAGACCAGGATGAGGGCATATTCGACCATTCCCTGGCCACGTTCTGGGGTCAGGAACGACAGACGACGCCGGAGTTTGTTCAGCACATCCCCATTGTCAGCGGACACCCTTGCGCGGGTCGTTACACGATCGCCGCAGGTTGACGGGGTCTGAGTAGGAGGAGCGGCCTTTCGGAAGACCCGTTAGAAAAGGCGATGTCGCAATGCCGAGCGTAATCCGTGGGCGCCGCAAAGCCGCCTGGCGCGGGCTGGTTATAGCCCCAGCACTCGTCAAGGAGGTTCGTATGAAGTCCAATCTCGTGACTCGTTTCGGCTCGGGCCTGGTGGCACTGATAGTCGCCGCCGGCATGCTTCTGAGCGCGACACCGGTGGAAGCCGCCGCGGCAAGCCGGACACACCTCGTCTGGCGTTGCACGACCCGCAACCATGTGCGCCATTGCGTCAGGGTGAGAGTTGCCTGGCATCCAGTCGCCCGGCGCGCCAAGAAGGCCGTCGCCAAACCGAAGCCGAAGCCGGCGCCGAAGCCGGTGTCAAACCAGGTTGCGCCAACCATCGCCGTCAACTCCGGAGGCGTAATCGGGCAAGAGGTTGCTCTTGTCAACCGTGACCGCGCTGCGGCCGGTCTTCGGCCACTGGTCGAGACCCAGTCCCTCGATCAGATCGCCTACTCGCGCGCACAAGATATGGCCACGCATGGCTACTTCGCGCACTACCGGCCGGGCTCCTCGACCCCGGCTGTACTGGAATTGCTCCGTGGCTACGGCGTGGCTTTCAACTGGTACGGCGAGAACATCATCTGGGAGTCGGGCCAGCCAAGCGCCAACCTCGCAAGCTACTTCAACACCTGGTGGATGAACTCACCCGAGCACAAGGCGAACATCCTGAGCCCGCACTTCGGCCACGTCGGGATCGGTCTGTACGTCAGCGGCAACCGCGTCTACATGGTCGAAGACTTCACGAATTAGCGAACGCCGAGAAAGAAAAAAGACCGGCCGATGCCGGTCTTTTCTTTTGGCCTGAGAGAGATTAGGGGCTGCTCGAGGCCGAAACGGACGCCGATGCCGCCGCTGTCGCTGCGCTGGACGCGGAAGCTCCGCCGGTGCCAACGTTGACGTTGGTGACACCGCCGACACCGAACCAGTGAGCCACCGCGAACCCGTAGAACAGGATTGCGAGGACCACGATCAGGGCGATCAGGAAGATCGCCACAACCGCCGCGCTTGAGCCGCCGTCGCCATCGCCGTGCTCGTGAACGACTGCCATGAATTACCTCCCGGTATCTTTATTAGTAAATTGATACCGTGGCTATCATATCAGTGTCCTCTCGATCCGTCAATTATTTCGGCGCTCGAACTCACCCAACGCTACCGGGGCGCTGTGAATATGTGGACAGGAATGTGGAAAAACCCGTGCCTCAGCTTCGGCGAGCGTAGTCGCGGGTCGTCGCCTGGGCCAGCGGGCGCACCACAATTTCGTCGATATTCACGTGCTCCGGCCGGGTGACGGCCCAGAGGACGCACTCCGCGACATCCGCCGCAACGAGGGGCTCGACCCCACGATAAGGCGCGGCGGCGCGGTCCTTGTCCCCCTTGAAGCGGACCAAGCTGAACTCGGTTTCGGCCAGGCCCGGCGCGATCTCGGTGACTCGGATAGGCTCGCCGAGCAGTTCCAACCGAAGCGTCCTCGAAATCGCTCGGACGGCATGCTTACTGGCGGTGTATCCGGCCCCACCGGCATAGACCTCGAAGCCGGCAACGGATCCCATGTTGACGATGTGACCTCGCCGAGCACGACGGATAAGGGGCAGGCATGACCGCGTCATCCGCAGCACGCCAAGCACGTTGCTTTCCATCATCTCGACCCAGTCCTCGTCTCTGCCCTCGGCGACCGGTTCCAGGCCCGCGGCGAGACCGGCGTTGTTGACCAGGATGTCGATCTGCCCGAATTCCCGGTCGACCGTACTGACAAAGTCGGAAATACCGCGCAGGTCGCGCACATCGAGATGCAGCGCGAGCCCATTGATTTGTTGGGCCAGGGCGGCGAGGCGATCCATGCGGCGCGCGCCTACGACCACCATGAAGCCGGCTGCGGCCAGCTGGCGGGCAGTCTCCTCGCCAAAGCCTGAGCTGGCACCGGTGACGACAGCCACTCGCTTCAACGCAGCCATGCGGCTAATGGTAGGCCGGAGCCTCACGCTCGCCGCCGCGCGGCTTAACCCTTGACCGACCCGGCCAGGATGCCCCGAACGAAGTAGCGCTGCAGGGTGAAGAACACGATCAGCGGAACCACCATCGAAACGAAGGCCGCCGCCGTGAGGTACTCGCGGTGCTGGCCGAGC
>DASWQQ010000279.1:0-9799 GCA_036403615.1 Candidatus Dormiibacterota bacterium
TGCCGTCTTCCTCGTGCAGGTAGTAGCTACCGCCCCCGGAACAGGGTGTCCAACCTCTGAAATTGTCGCAGCTGTTATGCGTGCCCGAGTCGGGACCGAAGACGGCGTTGTACAGCTGGATCCGTCCGCCGGATGGCGGAATCGTTATCAGGTAGTTGTAGCCGCCTCTCGATGGGAGCGAGGGATCGGCCGGCTCGTTGCCCTGCGCCGTGCTGATCTGATGAACGTCTGTTGAAGCCGGGTTCAGCTGGTTTCCAAATTCGACCGCCGGATCCGGCGTAAATGCGTCCCCCTGCGAGCGGTCGACGTTATAACCCTCTGTACGCATGAAGTAGAAGTTGTTATTCGTGCCGAGCTGGGACGTGGTGGAGCCGAGTTGGCCGCCCGGCTGCCCCAGCGATATGGGTGGTAGGTAGGTCGCTATCGCATTACGCGAGACGAGGTAAGAATTGAATCCGAGCAGTTGCATGAAATAGACCTGGACCTGGCGGGACACCGTCACCTGGAGCTTGTTGGGGTAATAGGTCACCGGGTTGCTGTCGGGCACGGGTACCGGTTCTGGATCGACGACAACGCTGAGGGCTGTGTTGGCGGGGTCGAATCCATTCTGCTTCGCCTCGGCAAGCGCTTTCTCGCGGGCGTTGTTGACGGGTGGCGAGCTGAACTGGTTGGGCATATAGACGACTCCGGCTAGAGCGGCCGCGGCCGCGGCCCGTTCAGCGGCAAGGCTGGTCACGTAGCCGATGAGGGCGTCTACCCCCAGGCCCACGCCTCCAGCGAGGACGAACATCAGCATGAGCGCCATCAAGACGATTGCCTGACCGCGCTGGCCCCATAGTCTGACGCGGCGCATGGTCAAACGCTTCGCCGCTGCCCGGTCCATCAGGTTGCCCATCAGTTCAACACCGGGGACATCTTCATGACCGCAAATTCGGTGAATTGCATGTTGCCGAAGCTTCCTGCGGGCACGGTAAACCGCCACACGAGGCGGATGCCGACCGCGCTCTCATTGGGCGGGCTCTGGGTGCGCCGTTCCAGCGTGAACGTCTGCTGACCACCGTTCAGAGGGTTACCGTTCCCATCGAACTGGTCCCGGTAGTCACCTGCCTGCATCACGCCGTCCGGGCTGGTGGCGTTATAGATGTCGAGTTCCTGGAGGGTTCCGTATGCCCAGCTGCTCGTCACGGCCAGGACGTTTCGAACGATTTTCTTGTCGATATTGGCCTGGGTGGCGGTCGGGTTGGTCTGCCGCCCGCCCAGTTCCGATGCGAGGCGTGCTCCCTGCCGAACCGCGTAGCCGGCAACCAGTTTGTCCCAGACCAGCATGGTGCAGTCGAAGCCCCCGAGCAGCAGGATCGCCATCACCGGGATCGTCAGGGCCAGCTCGACGAGCGACTGCCCGCGCTTCCGACGAGTCGTTGCTGGCATGGCGGTTGTAGTCTTCACGGCCTCAGTAGCTCTGCGGCTCCAACCGCACGTAGTATTTGGCTGTCAGGTTAAGCGGCCCGCTCATCAGCATCGTTCCCGACTTCCAGCGGTACTGGTACTTGATGGTCACACCCATAAAGTCGCTGGATCCATTGGTAACGTCCCGGCCGGAGGCCGGCCACGGCTCGGGGTTCAACAGCGCGTTACCCTGCAGGTCGTACTTGTTCATGCAGGCGTTGCCTCCACATCCGGTTGAGTCGAGGCTCAGCGCGCCAGTGTTCTGGTCTTCGATCAACCGGTAAACGTCGATCTCGTTCACCTGGACGATCCCGTTTTGCCCCAGGCCCGTGGCTAGGATGGCTGCCACGATCTGGCTGTCGGCGTTCGCCTGGTTTCCGGCCTCAGCTCCGACCCGGGCGCTCTCACCAGTGGCGTAGGCGGCGGTGCCAACGCCAAACATCAGGAAGCCACCTTCGATGATGCCGAGCAGCATCATCAGCGCAATCGGTGCCGCCAGACCAAACTCGACCATTCCCTGGCCGCGTTTCGACGTCACGCACCTGTTACCTAAAACCCTTCCCGCCATTGGCCCCAAGCTCCTACTGCAGATAACGCAGTCCGTAATGGGGCCCATCGGCATGGCCGATCACGAGTAGTTACGGGAATCGTTACGACTTGGTCCGGCGCGGTCGCGTGCGGATGAAGGAGAAAACGAGCGGACGTTCGCGAACCGATGTTCCGTGTTGCAGGTTGTTGGCGGCCTGGTTAGAGTGACACCTGCGACCTGTCAGAAAGCCAGTTAGAGAAGGAAACGACTCTAGTGGGTCGCCGACGAGGGATTCGCAAGGATCCCACTCTCGGACCGCAAGGCCCGGGGGCCTGGCCCGAAAGGGCTGGGGAATCGAATGTCGCAAGACGATCGGTTCTGTCGGTGACGAAGGTCTGGCCCGCAAGGGCTGGATTGGGCGGCGGGATGAAGGCTTGCTGGATAAAACTGGCGAGTTGTAAACCGTAACGACGGGTCGCATTCTATTTACCTACCTAAGGGCCACCCGCACGTCGTCAAAGAGGAGTCCCAGGTCAGGCGACCAGATCAGCTGCGCCTGATGATAATCGCCGGCGGGCGCGGGAAAACAGAGCGTTACTGGACCTGCCGAAGCACCTCGCTCCAACCGGAGTTCCCGCCAGCCGGGACAGGTCTGCGAGAAGTGAGGCGGACTCTGGTGGCCATCGGCGCCCCGCAGCTGGAAGTCAGCCGGACTGGTGTGCCGGTAGGAAACTGCCTCGAACCCGCCGCTGGTCTGATTCTTGAAGCGGACGTCAATCGTAAGTTCTTCGCCACTGACGTGAATGTTGGAGAAGTAAGCCTCAAAGCCGTTCGGCGCCGCACAGGGAGCCGGCGAGCATGACTGCGCCGGCGGCGCAGTGGTCTGTTCGACCCGGCGAAGGGCGCTGAGGGCCAGGGCGCCAAGAAGCAAGAGCAGCGCGGCGACCAGAAGAAGGGCGAGCGGTCCGCGGGAATTAAGCCGGCGTGCAACTCTCACCGGCTCAGGCTAGCGGCTGCGGTGCGCCTCCGACGGGACAGGTTCGTGGGTCCCGGTCGAGATTGTCACCTCGCGGGGCAGCCGGACCTTGCTGTCGAAACGGTAGCCGGCATCGGTAAGTCTCAGGGCTCGCCCAAGCGCAGCCTCGCCTTCGAGAGCCGGCCCGACGGCGTGAAAGATACGTCCAAAGAGGAAGTAGAGTGCGAAGCTCTCCGCCGGGGCGGTCAGCTCCAGCATCCCGGAAGCGCGGTATTCGGCGATCGTCCGCATCAGGTCCGGTAGGGCTGTTGCGGCCAGGTTTCCACGCGAGATATTGACCCGCGACTCTTCTTGCTCCCGGGCCAGGCGGGCGAGCCGCCGCCGATGCCGGGTCCGCCGGGCCACCAGCAGGGCCAGCCCGAGGAAGGCGACGGCACCGGCGATCGGGACAGATGGGTTTACGAGTGGATCAAGCATCCGGCCATGCTATCCGCGCGGACACCGCTATTTCCATCAAATCCACTATCCGGTTTGCTGATCTCGACGGCTCCCAGGCAACGCTAGAATCACTGGCGGATGGAGTCGGCAGGCAGCGCCCGGTTCGATGCGCTCCTGAAGCGTGGTGAACTGATCGAGTCAGTCTCCGAGATGACCCCCGACTACCTGCGCGAGTTGAAGCACACCCTGATCGTTTCTGGCGATACGGAGCTGATCTCGGCCCCCGCCTACTACATGGCCGCCAGGAAGGCTCCCAGCGTCAACGCCTTTATGACCGGGATCGCGATCATCCAGGACGAGTTGGCTCACGCCCATATCGCCTACCACATCCTTGAAGAACTGGGCGAAAGCCAGGAGGCGCTCATCTTCAAGCGGGATCCCAAGGCGTTCCGCTACCCGTACGCCTTCGATGTTCCGTTGGAGAGCTGGACGGAGCTGGTGGTCGCCAACGCGATGTACGACCAGGCGGGCTTCTGCCTGCTCGGAGACATCCACGAGCAATGTTCCTACGGGCCCTGGAAACGCGGACTCGTCAAGGTGATGGCCGAGGAGAACTTCCACCTGCGCAACGGGCGCAACTGGTCGAAGCGCATCAGCCAGGCGAGCGGCATGGCGCGTGAGGAGTTGCAACGCGCGGTCGACTGGATGTTTCCGCTGACGGTCGAGTGGTTCGGTCTTCCCGACGAGCTGAAGCAACACAGTGCCCAGCTCGACTACCGTCTAAAAGGACTGAGCAACGACCAGCTGCGCCAGCAGTGGCTCGGCACCGTGGTCCCCTTCATGGATTCGATCGGGATCAAGGTTCCGGCGCACCGCCAGGGCGACGGGTACGTTCTCGACTATCCCTTTCCATGCACCTTCGATCCCGATGCCAAGCGCTGGGACTTCAACGACCCATGCAGCTGGGACGCGGTGATGGCTCGATGGCGGGCCCGCGGGCCTCGCAACGCCGAGATGGTGGCGCTCTTCCAGGAGAGTTTCAGCAAGTTCCAGGTTAGAGCGTGAGCGCCGGCGGCGGGCCGCTCGAGGCTCGCATCTGGGCGGCTCTGAAAGAGATCGACGACCCTGAGATGCCGATCAACCTGGTGGACCTCGGCCTGGTCTACGGAGTCGAGGTGGGGAAGCGGTCGGTGCGCATACAGCTGACCTTCACCGCGATGGGATGCCCGGCCACCGACATGATCATGGGAGACATCCGCAGCCGGTTATTGCGCGAGCCTGGAGTCGATCAGGTATCGATCGATGTTGTCTGGGACCCGCCCTGGTCATCGTCGCGCTTGAGCCATGATGGGCGGCAGACGCTCCAGGCATGGGGACTTGCCGTCTGATGGGATACACCCGTGTCCACCGCGAGGTCCGCGAGTACGTCGTCTTTGCCCGCAAGCTGCGTGTTGAGCCACTGCGCCAGGTGGGAAATGTGGTGGCGCCTGACGACGAGCTGGCCAAGGCCTACGCCCGGGCAACCTACGACGAGGAACGCTGGGTCGAGATGGTGATCGTGCCGAAGGATTCGGTGATCAGCCTCTGGGCGCCGGGTGAGGAGGGCGACTGAGCCTCTACTCCCTGGTCAAGAGTCTCGCCGATAACAAGCAACTCCTCGGAATGCGTTACGCGGAGTGGTGCACGGCGGCGCCAAGCCTCGAGGCCGACATCGCAGCCGCCGCGATGGGGCTCGATGACATCGGTCATAGCCGCGTGCTGTACGGATCTCTCCGCGAGCTTGGTTCACCGGAGCCCGGTGCCGAGGACAGCGCCGTATACAACAACGTTGCCTACCTCGACCGACCCTGGACGGACTGGTCGCAGTTCGTTGCTGCGAACGCGGTACTGGACGGCGCTTTCTCGGTGATGCTCGAGGCTCTCGCGATGGGCAATGTCGAGGTTCTCCGCAGCAGGCTGAAGAAGATGTTGCAGGAGGAGGAGTACCACTACCTGCACGGCCGCAGCTGGATGCGTGAAACCAAGTCCGCCGACGCCGTCCAGGAGGCCTGGCTAGAGGCAATCACATGGTTCGGACCCGAGGGCGCTGACGTTGACCAACTGCATGACGACGGGAAACTGGGGATGAGCGTTCGCGATCTATGGCGCCGGCTCGAGGAGCGCCTCGAGGCGAAACCGCCGGTAGCCTCCGTTGAGTGGAAATCATGGGACCCGGTTCGCCGGCGCATCGCAGGCGGTGGCATCGATCAGCTGACGCTGGACATGCTGCAGGGGCTTGCGGAAAAAAGGTACATGCCGGCGGGTGGGTAGTAAGGACCCCCTCCCCAACCCTCCCCACAAGGCGGAGGGAGAGACGAGGTTGGCTCCCCGCATGGGGAAGGGAGGCAAGCCGTGCCCACTTTGCAGGTCGAGTGAAGTCGATGTGATCTCGCTGTTCGGTAGCCAGGTCATGACAATGCAGTGCCGCTGCCGCAAGTGCGGCAATTACTTTGAGGCGAGCAAGTACTGAGGGACCGGAGGACGAGTAAGTTGAGTGATGAACCGGTTTACAACTGTTTCGCGGCCGGCACCATCGCCGCGACCTACGAGGACATCTACGTCCCGCGCATCTTCATCCCCTGGGCGAAGTTGCTCGTCGAGGAGGCAGGCCTTCGCCCCGGCCAGCAGTTGCTCGACGTGGCCACCGGTCCCGGGACTGTCGCGCGGCTGGCCGCCGAGAAGCTGGGTCGCAACGGCCGCGTGGTCGCCGCCGATTTCAGCACGGCCATGCTGGAGATTGCCCGGCGCAAGCCAAAAAGCTCCGAGGCCGCCGAGATTCACTATGTCCAGTCCCCGGCGGCGCCGCTGACTGCTCCGGGGTCAGCCTTCGACGTTGTCACCTGCCAGCAAGGACTTCAGTTCTTTCCAGACCGAGGCGCAGCGATTCGCGAGATGTATCGGGCGCTGCGTCCCGGTGGCCAACTGGTTGTTGCCGTCTGGCGTGAGATCCAGCTTCAACCGACGTTCGCAGCCGTCGACGCCGCACTGCGGGAGGTCCTGCCGCCGGATCAGGTCGAGGCCTTCAGCGCCCCCTTCAGGTGGCCCAAAGCTGATGAGCTCGCTTCAGCGCTAAGGGGCCAGGGATTCCAGGATGTCCGGGTCGTGGAGCGCACCCTTCCGCTGGTCTATGAAGGCGGCGTACAGCAGGTGCTCAGCGCACTCGGGGCTTCGCCGGTAGCGGCCGCCGTGGCGGCACTGCCGGAGGTCAAACGTGCCGAGCTCTGGCGCGCCGGAGAACGGCACCTGGCGCGCCTGCTTCGGGAGGGCCAGGTCCGCTCCGCGATGGTGTCCAACATCGGGACGGCCCGCAAGCGCTGACGCGAATGGGCGTTCGCGAACCGCAGTTCGGAGTTGTGCCGGTTGGTCGGGGCGCATACGCTACCCCCGCGACCTGTCAGAAAGCCAGCTGGTGACGGAAACGACACCGGTAAGCTCCCGAAGACCGGAGCCGCAAGGCACCGGTTAGTACGGAACCAAGGTCCATCCGGAAACGGACGGACTGGGCGGCGGAAATGAGTCGCTGGGTCACACCGGCGAGGAGTAAGCCGTAACGACGGGTCGCTTCATTTCCCGCCGCAGGTCTGCTGGCTTCGCCTTCCCGAGCACGGCGGACCTGCCTGGCCGATTATTGGGAAATCTTAGGTCTAACTTCTTATCACAATTTTACAGATTGTTGACGGATCGGCCCGTAGCGGTTAGGGTTGAGCAGACTCGGGCGACCACGCTCGCTGCACATCCGGAGGGAGGGAAAACTTGGCTTCAGATTCACGTCGTTCGCGCACGGGCGCCTTTGCCCGTATTGGCTCGATCGCGGTAGGACTCCTCGTACTCTCTGCTGCCCTTGCCAGCAACCAGCCAGGGGCAAGCCAGCAGGCCGGCCTAGGTCTTTCGCAGGAACGTCTCAACAAGGCCCAGGCTATTTTGAAGGATTCGCCGTTCACTGCGGCCGAAGAACAGTATCTGAATCGAGCTTTGCCCAAAACAGCCATATCGATCGACCAGGCCCTCAAGGCCACGAGATCCTATGGGGACGTCCGCAGCCAGGGCGACGAGCACGGTGATCAGAACGGCAACGGCGGCTGGCAGCTGATCGGTCCTACGGTCGGAACCGTTCCGGGACCGGTCACCTACACCGGTCGGACGACAACGGACTCTGGTCGCGTCACGTCGATGGCGATCGCGCCGACCTGCGTACCCGGAAACTGCCGTCTCTACGTCGGGGCGGCCGGCGGCGGCGTCTGGATCACGGATGACGCGCTTGCCGTTCCGGCCCGCTGGCGGCCCTCGTCCGCCGGGATGCAATCGAACGCAATCGGCTCGATAACAATTGACCCAACCGACCGAAGCGGCCGGACCATCTACGCCGGCACCGGGGAGCCGAACGGCTCGACTGACTCCGAGGCGGGAATCGGCCTCTACAAGTCGACGAACAGTGGCCAGAGCTGGCAGCTGGTGCAGGGAAGTGTCTCGGTCAGCCGGGACAGGAGCATCGCAACTGTCGTCATAGATCCCGCGAACGCAAACCATCTCCTGATGGGCACAGCTGTTGCCCGTCACGGCCACTCCGCCGTGTACGGCGGCCGGCACACCCCTCCAGGTGCCCCACCCGTCGGCATCTACGAGTCAACCAATGGAGGCCGCAGCTGGACAGCCGCGCTGATCCTTCCGCAGGACGCGACCCTGCCAACGACAAGCGGCGGGGACTTCTTCAAGGGCGGCATCTCTGACATCCAGCTGGACCAGCGTGATGCCACGACGGTCTATGCATCGACCTTCGTCTTCGGCGTCTACCGCCGCTCGCCTCACCTTGATGGGGACGCGAACTTCCACCAGATCCTGTCCGGGAACGACGAGACATCGCCGTTTGCCACCCAGTTCGAGCGGGCGCAGATTGCCGTAACGGTCAAGAATGGCCACACCCGCGTCTATGCGGGCCTGGGCAATGGGGCAACGGCCGATTCCAATCTCTGGCGCGCCGATAACGCTGACCAGCCGGCAGCGCTCCTTTCCGCCTCCAAGGCGAGTGGTACCGGTGCCGGCGGCCTCTGGAAGGATCTCTCTGATCCAACACCAGGAACGCCGGGCTACGCCTCCTGGAACTGGTGCGGCGGCCAGTGCTCGTATGACATGCCAATCGCCACTCCGGCGGGTCGTCCCGACAGCCTTTGGATCGGCGCTCAGATGCAGTACGACGACCTCGGCCAGGGCGCGATCGGCGCGCCGAGCCCGTCGAATGGCCGGACCATCCAGCGCTCAACGACGGCCGGCGAGAGCTTCACCGACATGACCAACGACACCCAATCCCCGCCGCTCGGGATGCATCCTGATCAGCACGCGATCGTCTTCGCGTCGTCCAACCCGGACATCGCGTTCATCGGCTCGGACGGCGGTGTCGTCCGGACCAGTGGCCAATTTGCCGACACTTCCAGCACCTGTTCCGATCCCAAGCGGAAGAACGCCGGAGCCGATCTTGCCGATTGCCGGATGTGGCTCAAGGCGATCCCCACCCGGATCTTCAGCCTGAATGCGGGCCTGGCGACGCTTCAGTACCAGCATGTATCGGTCAACCCGCAGAACCCGCGCCATGACGTCATGGGTGGCACCCAGGACAATGGCACCTGGGCGTGGAGCGGCTCCGCAAACAGCTGGTTCGAGTCAATCGGTGGAGACGGCGGCCTATCCGCTACCAACGCCGCCAACCCGAACGTCCGGATCCACTCCTTCACGGGCACGAATTTCGACATCAACTTCCACGGAACTGCCACCAACGGCTGGGACTTTATCTCCGGGCCGATGGCGTTCAGTGATGAGGCGAGCGCCTTCTATTCACCGCTCGAGATGGACCAGGCCGTCAACGGCACGATCTTCGCGGGCATGCAGCATGTCTGGCGCACGCGGGACAACGGCGGATCGCAGGCCTACCTCGACTCGACCTGCAACGAAATCGCCTACAACGGCAACATCCCGAACGACGTCGCCGCACGATGCGGCGACTGGGTACCGTTGGGTGGCAACGCCCTGGATGGTCCCGGTGATCTGACCGGCGCTGCCTATGGCGCCGACCGCAAGGGCTTCTACATGGCGGCCCTCGCGCGCGCCGCCAGCGACCGGAACGTGATGTGGGCCGCCACCCGCACTGGCCGGCTCTTCGTCTCCAGCAACGCGCAGGCTCCGGCCAACGCCGTCACCTACACGCGGATCGACTCGGCGGCCACGCCGGGACGGTTCGTCAGCAACATCGTGATCGATCCGAATGACGCCAACCACGCCTGGGTCTCCTACTCGGGCTACAACGCCTTCACACCGAATACCCCCGGGCACGTGTTCGACGTACGCTACAACCGAGCCACGGGGACTGCGACTTTCAATGA
>DASWQQ010000280.1:0-6663 GCA_036403615.1 Candidatus Dormiibacterota bacterium
CCGCCCGGGAGCTGGCCGACGAACTGGAGAAGCGGGGCGTCGAGGTCGAATATGCGATCCACCCGGTGGCCGGGCGCATGCCCGGGCATATGAACGTTTTGCTCGCGGAGGCCAACGTGCCCTACGAGCAGCTCAAGGAGATGGACGAGATCAACGGCGAATTCAAGTCTGCCGACGTCGCCCTGGTGGTCGGTGCCAACGATGTGGTCAATCCGGCAGCGCACAATTCGCCTGGAAGCCCGATCTACGGCATGCCGATCCTCAACGTCGAGCAGGCAAAGAACATCGTCTTCATGAAGCGAAGCATGCGTCCTGGTTTCGCCGGTATCGACAACGAACTGCTCTACGACCCCAAGACGATCATGCTGTTCGGCGACGCCAAGGACTCACTGACCAAGCTGGTCGCGGCGGTCAAAGCGGCCCGATCTATTCGCCGGTTGGTTGCGCGGGCTTCAGGTCGAGGGCGAGAGAGTTGATGCAGTAGCGTTCTCCGGTCGGCTTCGGACCGTCCTCGAAGACGTGCCCAAGGTGCGAACCGCAGCGCCGGCAGAGTACCTCGGTTCGCCGCATGAAGAGGCTGTTGTCAGGATGAAGCTGGACGTTTTCCCGGTTGGCCGGCTCATAGAAGCTGGGCCAGCCGGTGCCCGACTCGAACTTCGTCTTCGAGCTGAAGAGTTCGGCGCCACAGGCGGCGCAGCAATAGGTTCCGTCAGTCTTGGCATTGACGTACTTACCCGTAAAGGGCCGCTCCGTTCCCTTCTTGCGCAATACGTTGTACTGTTCCGGGGTCAGCGTCTCACGCCACTCGGCATCGGTCTTCGAGATCTCGGTACTCATGACCCGAGTCTAGGCCGCCGGAGCGCCTTTCGCCTTGATCGAAGGGGGAAGCCGCCGGCTGCCAAGAGCCGCGCTGACGGTTGCAACTGTGCCAACCGCAAGAACAATCCAGGTAAACGGTTCCGGCAGCCGGATATTGAGGGCACTATCGAGCGAGTCGGCGCCCGGCCCGATAAAGGTAAGCGCGAGCGCCGGGACCGCGATCATCAGTGGGAACTCCAAACCGCCGTTTCGGTTCCAGAAGCCCTTCGAGAGATGAGTGGAGACGATCGCGACCACCATCGCGCCGAGTACCGCGAAGCTCCCAACCGGAGTCAGCAGGCCGAGGGTAAGAAGCACACCGCCGCCGAACTCGCCGAGCCCGGCAACCCAGGCCCAGAGCCTCCCAGGCTTGAAGCCGTTCCGGCCCATGCCGGCGCCGGTGCCCTTGATTCCGCCGCCGCCGAACCAGCCAAAGAGCTTCTGAGCGCCGTGTCCGGCGATCGTAAGCCCCACTCCCACACGCAGGATCAGCAGGCCGAGGGCGAGTCCCGTCACCTCCTGCTCACCCTCGAGACCTACCCGGTCGGGGAAAGCTTCAAACGACCTTGTTCCGCGTCATCGTCAGGCGCACCGCCAGTACGACAATCGCTAGCGCCACGACTGCCAGAGCTGCAGGGATGACCGCCTGGCGGTAGACGTGAAGTGCGCGGGCAACGTGCCCACCCACCGCGACGCCGAGAAAGAGGAACACCGCGATCCACGCGGCGCTCGAGACGGCCACGCTCAGAGCAAAGGTCGGGTAGGGCAGCCGGAAGATGCCCGCGGCAACGGTGAGGGGCACCCGCAGTCCGAAGATGTGGCGGCCGAAGATCAGTGCCCAGGCTCCCCAGCGGGTAAACCAGCCCTCGGCACGGTCCATCCTCTGTGGCGTCAGGTGCAGGATGCGGGCAAGGCGGCGGTCGAGCAGGGAGCGACCCCACTTGCGCGAAATGAAGTAGAGGTTGCTCGAGCCGAGCACCACCATGGCCGTCAGCCCGAGCCAGGCGGCGACCCAGGCGGTCATCTGATGAGGCACGTGGTTGCCCACCCACATCACTACGAAGTCGCCCGGAATCACCATCGGCACGCCGGACTCCTCGATGTAGAGCAGGACGAATGCTGCCGCACCACCGAAGGTGTGAATGACCGTGCGGGTGAGAGGGCCGACATCTCCGACCGCGTCAGGCAGGTTCCCATCCTCGAGTACGAGGAAGACGAAGGCAAGGATGGCCAGCAGGGCAAGGCCGGCGGCAGCCCCCAGGCTCCGGCGGGGAGTGAGCGCCCCGATCCGGATCAGAGTGCTTCGATCGTGCGCCATGCCCCTACCACTCTCATATATCCCTGAACGCCAGGTAAACCGTCGCGGCTGCGCGCCTCAGCAGATTGTTTCGACCGAGCGGCTTGGTAACGACCCCTCCTCCCCATTCTGCTCGCGGCACCAGAGCCAACCACTCCCATCATCTCGGCGCTTCACCCTGGGTGGCGGACAGATACCCTGAAGGCACCCACCCGGAACCCTCGCCCGGCGTGGTCACCTTAACAAAGGCAGGCCACTCGTCATGCTGCGGTTGGAGTGCCGAGGGCCAGAATCGGACTGGCGACACCACGATTTTCAGTCGTGTGCTCTACCAACTGAGCTACCTCGGCACGAGTCGGTATTCTAGCCTCCCACACTGGCACGGAAGCCGCCCGGCATGGCATGCTCTAGGCAATGGTCAAGTCGACGCCGCTGATCCTCCTCGGAATGCTCCTCGAGGCCGGAGTGGCAGCGGTTTTCATCTTCCTTGCCCTCCGCCTGACCGCGGGCCGGCGCAATGCCTTCCTCGCCTTCAGCCTGTTCCTGGTGGCCGTCGTATTCGGGATCGCGGCGATCGCGACCATCACGTTCATGGGAAAGAGCAAGAGCGGCTGAGCCCAGACCGCCTAGAATTTGACCGTGGAAGGGGACAGCTGATGCGCTTTGTTTACAACGATCCCCGCTCGCTCCGCAATGCCGTAGAACAATTCGTCAGCCACCAACACGGGGCGGAACACCTGGCGGAGATCCCGATTCCAATCGACGTCTACCAGGACGGAAACGAGATCGTGATCGAGGGCGCGATCCCGGGCGCCGAGGCAGCGAGCCTGGCGCTGACCTGCGAGGACGGGCTCTTAACAGTTCGCGGCGAAGTCCAGGCAGTCCCCCGTGATTTCGCAGTCCAGGAGATCCCGCGGGGCGCCTTTTCTAGGACGCTTGCCCTCCCCGGCGAGTGCGACATCCAGCACGCGCGTGCCTCCTTCGACAAGGGCATCGTGCGGATTGTCGTCCCACGCCAGAAGCCGCGGGTGGCGCACACCATCAAGGTAGAGGTGGCCGCCGACCATGCCGATGGAGCCCGGATCGTGATGGAGAAACCCACTGACGTGCTCGACTCGATCAAGGGTGAGGGCTATCGCGAGGTCGACGATAAGCAGCCTCGCCGCCCGCGTCGGCCAAAATAATGACGGCGCCCAGCGATGGAGCCGGCCAGCGACAGGAGCTGACCAGCGAACTGGCCACGCTCGATCGGCAGCTTCGGGAGCTATCCCAGCAGTGGGATGACGTCGAGCAGAGCATCAGCGAGAAGGTCAGACGCCGCCGTGAGCTGCTGGCACGCCAGGAGGAGACGAGCGAGGACCACTCCGAAGAGCTGACCCAGCTCCAGTCAGAGGTCTTCGCGCTGCGGGACCGGCTCGATCAGCTCCGCGATTCCCGGCTGGATTTCAGCGCCCTCTACCGCATCCTGAAAGAAGCAAAAGCGTAGCGAAGCCCCGGGCTCACACGCCCGGGGCACCGGCGATGGAGCCTACGCCTCTTCTTTCGCCGCCTCCGCCTTCGCCCGGCGGCCGATCTCGGTCACAACCGTCGGATCTGCGAGCGTCGTCGTGTCGCCCAGTTCCCGGTTCTCGGCGACGTCCCGAAGCAGCCGGCGCATGATCTTTCCCGATCGCGTCTTGGGCAGCTCCGGAGTGAAGACGATGTTTGCGGGGGCCGCGATCTTGCCGATCTTCTTGCCGACATGATCGCGAAGTTCCTTGAGCATTTCGGGCGAGCCCTCCTCCCCGCCCTTGAGCGTGACGTAAGCGACGATCGCCTGCCCGGTCTGCTTGTCGCTCCGGCCGCAAACGGCCGCCTCGGCAACCTTCGGATGGTCGACCAGGGCACTCTCTACCTCGATGGTCGAGATTCGGTGCGCCGATACGTTCATGACGTCGTCGACGCGGCCCATCAGCCAGAAGTCGCCATCCTGGTCGATTCGGGCCCCGTCGCCCGCGAAATAGACGTCCTTGAACTTGCTCCAGTACGTCTGCACGTACCGATCGTGGTCTCGGAAGATCCCGCGCAGCATCGCGGGCCAGGGCCGCTTGAGCACCAGGTAGCCGCCACCGCCGGGGCCAACCTCCTCGCCTGCGTCGTTGTAGACGGCGGCATCCACGCCGGGGAAGGGCCGGGTGGCCGAGCCCGGTTTAAGGGTGGTCACGCCCGGCAGCGCCGAGATCAAGATCATCCCCGTCTCCGTCTGCCACCAGGTGTCCACCACCGGCGTCTTCCCACCGCCGATGTTGTCCCGGTACCAGATCCATGCCTCCGGGTTGATCGGCTCGCCCACCGAACCCAGCAGTCGAAGCGAGCTCAGGTCATGCTTCTGGGCGTACTCCGGCCCCCACTTCATGTGGGTCCGAATCGCCGTGGGCGCCGTATAGAGGACGTCCACCTTGTAGCGCTCGATGATCGCCCACCAGCGGTCCTTGTCGGGGAAGTCCGGTGTCCCCTCGTAGAGGACGCCGGTGGTCCCGTTGACGAGCGGACCGTAGACGATGTAGCTGTGGCCGGTCACCCAGCCAATGTCGGCGGCGCACCAGTAGACCGAGTCGGGCTTGATGTCGAAGATGTAGTGATGGGTGGTTGAGGTGCCCACCAGGTAGCCCGCGGTCGTGTGCACGATCCCCTTCGGCTTGGCGGTCGTGCCGCTCGTGTAGAGCAGGTAGAGCAGGTCCTCGGCATCCATCTCCTCGCAGCGGCAGGACGCAGGGTCATCGCTTACGTCCTTGACGAGCTCATGCCACCAGACGTCCCGGCCCTCCTTCATCGCCGTCTCGCCGTCGGTACGGCGTAGGACGATCGACTTCTTGACCCCAGGCGCCTGGTCGAGCGCCGCATCGGCGTTCTTCTTCAGCGGTACGCGATTGCCCTTCCGCCAGCCCTCGTTCTGGGTGATCATGACCTGGCATTCCATGTCGTTCATGCGGCTTGAGAGGGAGTCAGCGCTGAAGCCGCCGAACACGACGGTGTGAGGCGCTCCGAGCCGGGCACAGGCGAGCATGGCGACCGGCAACTCCGGCACCATCCCCATGTAGATCCCAACCGGTGTTCCCTTCTTGACTCCGAGTTTCTTGAGCGCGTTGGCGAAGCGGACTACGTCGCGTTGAAGGTCCGCGAAGGTAATGGTGCGGGTCTCCCCTGCCGGCTCACCTTCCCAGTGGTACGCGACCCTGTCACCTCGGCCGGCCTCGACATGCCGATCGACGCAGTTGTAGCAGGCGTTCAGCTTCCCGCCCAGGTACCACTTGGAGTAGGGCAGTTTCCACTCGAGCACCCTGTCGAAGGGCTTGAACCACGTGATCCTCTTCTCCCCTTCCGCCTTCCAGAACTCTTCGAGCCCCACCTCGTAGATTTCGCGCTTCGCGTTGGCCTGCCGCGCGAAGTCCTCCGGGGGCGGAAAGCGGCGCTTCTCGACCTGCGTCGACTCGATCGCGTGGGCGCCGGTTTGAATGGTCATTAACGTCGCACCGGTGCCAGGCTCACAGCCGACGGAAGATCCGTTGCTTCCACCACGCTCTCCCTGCTCGAGATTCCTGAACTGATCCTAGCTCAGAAGGCGTGAAGCTGGCGGCCAGCCAATTTGGTGTCTCCTCCCCTTCCGGAAGGCCACCCATCGAACGATTCCCACTCCCGAGCCCTGAGGCCGGCCGCCGCCACCGACAATACGCCGTCCGCCGAATCTGTCAATACGGCGCCCTACTATCGTTGGCATGACAGGAAGGGAATTGCGAGTGCGGGACGCCTCGGAGGCGGACGGTTCGGCATGTGCCCGAATCTACGAGCCCTACGTGCGGGAAACGGCTGTCACCTTCGAAACGGAGCCTCCGAGCGACGAGGATATGGCTCAACGGATCGGCGCGGCGCTCACCACCCATGCCTGGCTCGTTCTCGAGGCCGAGGGCCGAGTCGCCGGTTATGCCTACGGCGGGCCCTTCCGTTCCCGGGCCGCCTACCGCTGGTCAGCCGAGGTGAGCGTTTACCTGGAGCAAGGATTCGAGCGCCGTGGCGGTGGCCGGGCCCTGTACGAGGCCCTCTTCAGCCGCCTTGCCGAGCGGGGCTTTCGGACCGCCGTGGCCGGCATGACGCTGCCAAACGACGCCAGCGTGGCGCTGCACCGGTCGATGGGCTTCGAGCCGGTCGGGACCTACCGCGCGATCGGCTGGAAGCTTGGCGCCTGGCACGACGTCGCCTGGATGCAGCGACCACTGATAGCGGCGAAGGACCCGCCGGCCGAATTGCGCTGAGGGAATACTGACCTGGGCGGTGAGGGACTCGAACCCCCGACATTCTGCGTGTAAAGCAGTTGGTGCAACTTTGTACTCGATGGCGGTCTCCAGGGCGCTTTGCATCATCTATTGTGCAAACCGCGAGTTAAACGAGCCAGGACAGGTACTTGACAGCCGTATAACCGTTTGGTACTTTGCCGCGCGAGAAGTTCGGCAATCCCATCCGTACACAACGAG
>DASWQQ010000281.1:0-9449 GCA_036403615.1 Candidatus Dormiibacterota bacterium
AGACCATCTCTATGCTCAAGACGTCGTCCCTGGCTTTCGTCGCGTCTGTGCCCGAGCTCTTCACTCGAGGCGATCAGATTGCTAATGCCACCTTCAACGTCATCGAGTTGATCTTCGTCATCAGCATCTGGTATCTCTTCATGACCTCGATCCTTACTGTCGGGCAGTTCTATGTCGAGCGCTACTTTGCCCGAGGGTCGCAACGGGAATTGCCGGCGACGCCCTTGCAGCGATTCAGGCGCATGCTCTTCACCGGCCACGCACCGCTTCCGGCTGGGCTCGCGCCACCCGGTCCCGCTGCGGCCGGAAGCGAGCACCGTTGAAGTGACGGCGGCTCCCATGGTCAAGGCCGAGTCAGTACACAAGAACTACGGGCGCCTCGAGGTCCTGAAGGGCATCGACCTCGAGGTTCAACCGAAGCAGGTGATGTGCCTGGTGGGCCCCTCGGGATCCGGCAAGAGCACCTTCCTGCGCTGTATCAACCACCTGGAGAAGATCGATGCCGGCCGCCTGTCAGTCGACGGCGAACTGGTCGGCTACCAGCAGCGAGGCGACAAGTTGTACGAGCTGCCTGATGGCGATGTGTGCAAAAAGCGGTCAGAGATCGGAATGGTCTTTCAGCGCTTCAACCTATTTCCACACATGACAGCGTTGGAGAACGTGGTCGAGGCACCAATCCGCGTAAAGAAGATGTACCGGTCCGTCGCCGTGGAGATGGCCCGGCGCCTGCTGGAACGGGTTGGGCTCGGCGAGAAGGTAAATGTGTATCCGAACCAACTCTCCGGTGGGCAGCAGCAGCGCGTAGCGATCGCCCGGGCGCTCGCCATGGGACCGAAGTTGATGCTGTTCGACGAGCCGACCTCGGCGCTTGACCCTGAGCTGGTGGGAGAGGTCCTCGACGTCATGCGAGCACTGGCCCAGGAAGGGATGACCATGATCGTGGTAACTCATGAGATGGGTTTCGCCCGCGAGGTGGGTGATGCGCTCGTGTTCATGGACGGGGGCGTGATCGTCGAATCGGGTACGCCGCGCGACGTGCTCGCCAACCCGCAGCAAGAGCGCACCAGAGCGTTTCTGTCGAAGGTTCTTTAACACCGGGTCAGCGGACGGTCTCGGGTGCCTGGTGGCTCGGACCGCCAGGTAACCGCGGGTGTCGGCCTGAGGAGCGGCGGGGACCCGTCTAGTCGGGGATTTGGGTTTTGCGGGGGCGCTTGAGCTCCCGGATGATCTCGCGGGATGCGTTGCGGCCATTGATACCGCTGATACCCCCGCCCGGATGAGTCCCCGAGCCGCACATGTAGAGTTCCTTGATCGGGGTCCGGTAGTCGGCATAACCTGCCACCGGGCGCCAGGAAAACAGTTGGTCGAGGGTCAGGTCGCCGTGCATGATGTTGCCGCCGACCAGCCCGTACTCCTGTTCCATGTCGTAGGGCCCGAGCACCTGCCGGTGCTCGATGGCCCCTGTCAGGTTCGGCGCGAAGCGGGCGTAGCCTTCCACGACCCGGTCGGCATAGGCCTCGACCTCCTGCCTGTGCGGCGCTTTGGACCAGGAGGCGGGAACGTACTGGGTGAAGCAGCTCATGATCTGCTTGCCGGCCGGTGCCAGCGAGTCGTCGACCATAGTTGGTAAAACGCCGTCCGAGTACGGGTGCGCGGACGGCCGCCCGTACTTAGCGTCGTCGAAGGCCTGCTCCAGATACTCCATCGAGTCGCAAAGCTGGATGAAAGACCGTGCGGCTGTAGCCGAATCCGCCTCGGATAGTCCGGTAAATCTTGGCGGCTCGCCCAGCGCCAGGTTGACCTTGACCGTACCCGAACGGGTCTTGTAACGGTCGATCGCGCGCATGAATGCCGGGGGCAGCTCTTTCGATTCCACCAGGCCGCCAAAGGTCAGTTTCGGATGGGCGTTCGAGACCACGATCCGGGAGCTCAGCTCGGTGCCGTCAGAAAGTGCGACGCCGACGGCCCGGCCGGCCTGCACACGGATCCGGCTGACGGTCGTTCCGGTCCTGATCTCGGCGCCGTGCTCCCGGGCGTCCGCGGCGATGGCATCGGAAACGCCCCCGGTGCCGCCCCTGACGAAGGCCCACTCTGCCATCTGACCCTCGATCTCGCCGATGTAGTGATGCAGCAGCACATACGCCGTCCCCGGTGTATATGGCCCGCCGTAGGTACCAATCGCGCCGGAGACGCAGCGGGCCGCCTTGACCTGTGGCGATTCAAACCATTCCTCCAGCAGCTCAGCAACCGACAAGGTCATGACTTTGACGAAGTCGGCTGTCCCCTGGACGTCGAGCCCTTTGAGCTTCCAGGCGAAGCGGGCCAGTTCGAGCAGGTCAGCGGGAGATTTCGCTCCCACGGCCGGAGGAGTCATGAGCAATAGAGGCCGGACCAGCCGCGCGATCTTGGCCAGGTATACACTGAAGGCCGGCCAGGCTTCGGCGTCCTTACTGGAGAACTTCGCGATCTCCTCGTGGGCCTGCCGTGGATCCTTGGTCAAGAGCAGGTGCGAGCCGTCAGGGAAGGGCACGTAGTAATCGGCTGCGAGTGGATACAGTCGTAGCCCGTGCCGGTGGAGTTCCAGCTCGCGAATGACCTCGGGCGGCATCAGTGAGAGCACGTACGACAGGGTCGATACCGTGTAACCGGGCCAGGGATGCTCGCTGACCGCGGCCCCGCCGAGTACCTGGCGCTTTTCGAGGACCAGGGTCTTGTAGCCCGACCGCGCCAGGTAGGCGGCGGCGGCTAGTCCGTTGTGCCCGCCGCCGACAATGATCGCGTCATAAGCAGCCGGCACAGGGCGAGTATATCGACGGAGAACCGGACATTTAGTCCTTGACAACAACTCGGCCGCGAGTTGAAATTGCCCTCAGGCTCTGCCGCAGGGCCAAACACGCAAGGAGGAAGCTTTGGCAGCGATCCCGGTATCGGCTGATTCCGTCAACGAAAAGCGGAAGCTCAAGAAATCGCTCTTTCGCTTCGATCTGATTTTCTTCACCGTCTGCGCCATTCTCGCGATCGACACCATCGGTCAATCGTCTTCATACGGAGCGCAGGCGATCTTCTGGCTGGTCGTCTCCGCCGTAACTTTTCTCATTCCGTACGGCCTTCTGACATCAGAGTTGGGGACGACCTTCCCGGTTGAAGGTGGTCCTTACGAGTGGGTCCGACTGGCCTTCGGCCACATGGCGGGTGCGATCACAGCCGTGCTTTACTGGCTCAGTAACCCGATCTGGCTGGGCGGCACGCTCGCCGCCACGGCGATCGCGGGTATGGATGCTCTCTGGGGCACCAAGATCGGCGGCAACACCGGCCTCTCGATCATCGTCGGCCTCCTCTTCATCTGGGTGGCCGTGATGATGAACATCCTTTCGCTTCGTTCAATGAAATGGGTTCCCAACCTGGGCGCGGTCGTCAAGATCGGGCTCTTTGCGCTGTTTGCGGTCCTGGTCCTCGTATCCGGCACCCAGCATGGCTTCAAGGGGAGCCTTGGTGGGATGTTCGATGGCCTCGGTCCGGCCTTCATCGGCGTCATCGGCGTATTGGTCTTCCAGTGGGTCGGTTTCGAGCTGACCAGCAACGCTGCTGAGGAGATGGAGAACCCTCAGCGGGACATTCCCCGAGCGGTCACTCTCTCCGGCATCATCAGCGCTCTCGGGTATGCGGTGCCGATCATCGGCGTGATCCTGGTGCTCAGCACCAACGACATCAGCAACGTCAGCGGCTTCGTTGCCGGCTACCAGGCGGTCGTTAGTAGCGCGCTCGGCAGCACGACGGCCAACATACTGAACGGTATCGTCGGTGCCGCGGTCGTATTCGCGCTCCTTTCCAGCGGCACGGTCTGGCTGATGGGGTCAGACCGGCTGATGGCGATTGGCGCCCTCCAGGGATCGGGCCCCCGAAGCCTGGGGTACTTCTCCAAGACCTTCGGCACCCCCGTGCCGGTCAACGTGCTTTCCGGTATCCTCGCCAGCCTCTTCTTGATCGCCAACTTCCTGATCAGCGGCGGCAGCCTGAAGAGCTTCTTCACCATCGTGCTCGGCCTGGTGATTTCGACGACAACGTTCTCGTACGTGCTCGTCTTCCCGGCGCTGGTGGTGCTTAGGCGCAAGTACCCGAATGCGCGCCGGCCCTATCGAGTGGGCGGTGGCGTCGTCGGCGCCTGGATCGTCATGCTCTTTTGCGAAGCCTATGTCGTGGGCGCGACCATCTTCTCGCTCTGGCCCAACCTCTTCTCTGACAAAGTAACCAAGGCGGTCACCGTTGGCGGAGTGGACATCGATCGCTCGACTTACGAGTTGACGGTGTTCATCGCCACAGGGGTGATGCTGGCGATCGCCGTGGCCTTCTACGCCATAGGGCGCAAGCACGCCGTGCACGATCGCTGGCCCGATGAGGTGACGCCGGTCCAGGAGCGCGAGCTCGCGGGAGTTCGCAGAGTCTAGACTCGACGCGTGGCGTTAACGCAGGACCGTTCGATCGGCGCGGGCGAGGATCTTGCCCGCGCCTTCACATTACCGGCGTCTGATTACGTCGATCCGGCTGTCTACGAGCGCGAGAAGAACCGGATCTTCGGACGTACCTGGCAGCTGGTGGCGAGGGCCGACGAGCTGGCCCGGGTCGGTGACTTGAAACCCGCCACCATCCTCGACGAGCCCGTCCTGATCACGCATGGCCTCGATGGTACGCTGCGTGGCTTTTACAACGTTTGCCGCCATCGGGCGGCGCAGGTCGTGCTGAGCAAGGGAAACCGGCGCAGCCTGCAGTGCCCCTACCATGGCTGGACCTACGGTCTCGATGGGCGCCTGCAGGTCGCCCGTGAGATGGAGGGCACCGAGAACTTCGACAGGTCAGATTTCGGGCTGGTGCCGATTCGGGTGGAGCGATGGGGGCCATTCATTTTCGCGAATCTGGACAATGACGCGCCGGCACTAATGGAAGTGATGGGCGCGATCCCGGCCGAGGTGGCCGCCGCGGGCTACGACGTCGACCGGATGCAGCTGGTCGAGCGACGCGACTACGTGATCAATTGCAACTGGAAAGTCTATGTAGACAATTATTTAGAGGGTTACCACCTGCCGATCGCGCATCCTGGGCTGTTCAAGGAGCTGGACTACGACGCTTACCGAGTAGAAACGTTCCGCTATTACTCCAAGCAGCATGCGCCGATTCGCGAGCTCAAACCCGGTGAGGTGCTGGGACGTGACCGCCGCTACCTGCGGGAGCCGGGAGCCGAGGAGAGCGCGCTCTACTACTGGGTTTTTCCCAACACGATGTTCAACATCTACCAGGACAACATGAGCTCCAACCTGATCATTCCGCTCAGTGTCGACAAGACACTGACGGTGTTCGAATGGTTCTTCGCGCAGCCGGGCACAGGTCCGGGCTGGGAGTCGATGCAGCAGACGATCGCCTTTTCGGACGAGATTCAGCAGGAGGACATCGCTATCTGCGAGTTCGTCCAGAAAGGGCTCGCCTCACGCGCCTACGACCGCGGCCGCTTCAACGCCAGGCGCGAGAACGGCGTCTACCATTTTCAGTCACTGGTCTCTGAATTTCTCGCGTAAACAATCTGTCCGTTGACGACTGTCAACGCGACTTGCGTCTCCATGATCTGTTCCGGCTGCTGGACGATGTCCCGGTCGAGCACGACCAGGTCGGCGAGCATTCCTGGCTCGAGCCTCCCGATGCGATCCTCCTGCCAGGCGGCGTAAGCCGCGCCGGATGTGTAACCGGCCAGCGCCTGTTCGATCGACAGCCGCTGCTCGGGGAGCCAGCCTTTCTCGGGCCTGCCATCGGCGGTCCGGCGGTGCACCGCCGAGTTGAGACCAAGACGCGGATCGAAGCTGACCACCGGCCAGTCCGAACCGAACGCGAGGCGGCCGCCGCCGCGGGCTATCGATGCCCAGGCCCAGCCGCGTGACGCTCGTTCGAGCCCGATCTTGGACTTGAACAGTTCTAGCTGGGCAGGCTCGGGGTCGGCGTGGTACGGCTGCATGCTTGCGATCACATTCAGCCGGCCAAAGCGTGGAATGTCATCGCGGTCGGCCGTCTCGATGTGCTCGATGCGATGACGGCGCTGGCGCGGAGCGTTCTCCCGGGCGGCGGCTTCGTAGGCATCGAGAGCCAGCCGGACGGCACCGTCGCCGATGCCATGGACCTGGATCTGCCAGCCCCTCCGATCGGCAATCTTGACCGCCTCGATCAGCTCACCCGGCTCCCACTGCGGGCGACCGAAGGCACCCGGGTCTGAGTCTGCCTTGCCCTCGTACGGCGCGAGCATCATGGCAGTCTCCGACTCGATAACGCCGTCGGCGAACCCCTTGACGATCCCGCCCGACAGCCACGGGTCGCGCCGGCGCCCAAATGCGATCTCCTCCCAGTCGCTCAAACGCTTTTCCCAGGCATCCATGGGGATCCCGGGTTCCATCTGCTGCGCTAGGCGGACCCGTAGCCGGGGTCGGACGCCGGCGGCGAGGGCGTCGTAGAGCTCGAATTCGTTGACATCCACGCCCGCATCCTGGACCGCGGTAATGCCGTGGCTCAGGGCCAGCGCCATCGCTTCCTCCAGCCTGGCGATGTTCTGGGCCCGGGTGGGTTGCGGTAGCTGGCGGTCGACCAATTCCATAGCGGCCTCTTTGAGGATCCCTGCAGGTGTCCCGTCGCGCTCCCTCAGGATCTCGCCTCGGGCTGGATCCGGGGTTTCCGACGTGATGCTCAGCCGGCGCAACGCGGCGGAATTTACCCAGGTGGAATGGCTGTCGTAGGCTTCCAGGGCTACCGGCCGGTCGGCGACTGCTGAATCCAACAGTCCTCGGCTGGGCATCCCGCCGGGGAAGACAGCGTAGAACCAGCCGCGCCCGATAAGCCATTCCCGGTCAGGGTTCGAGCGCGCGAATTCCCGGATCCGGGCCAGCACGCCGTCGACCGTGGTTTCAGCCGACAGTTCCAGGTTGCGCAGGTGTCGAGCGCCCTGCAGAAAATGCACGTGGGAGTCGTGGAAGCCGGGCAAAACCAGGCTCCCGCCGGCATCGATTACACGCGTAGAAGGGCCGGCAATGGCGAGCATCTCGGCGTCTGAGCCGGCGGCCAGGATCTGGTCACCATCTAGGGCCAGGGCCGTCGCCATATGCGGGGCCGACCAGAGCTGTGCGCGGTGAATGACAATCGAGGCCTTGCTGGCGATGCCCAGCATTCTAGGAAGCGGGCTGAGCAGCATGCTGCCGATTGACGGGGGGTCGCTTGCCTGCTACGTTTGGCGGAGTTCAAGGGAGAGGAGGGAACCCCAATGTCGTCACATGGCGTCGCCACGCCCCCGACCGGGGCGACCGAACCGGGGAGCCAGGCAGCGGCCGACACACGGGACCTGGAGGGGTTTGGCTACAAACAGGAACTCAAGCGAATCCTTGGCGTCTATTCCAGCTTTGCGGTCGCCTTTTCTTACATCTCACCGAGCACCGGCATCTTCACGCTCTTCGCGCCCATCGGGCTGGCAATCGCCGGCCCTTTCTTCATCTGGAGCTGGCCGCTGGTCGCCATTGGCCAATTCATCGTCGCCCTCAACTTCGCCGAGGTAAGCTCGCACTTTCCGGTCGCTGGATCCGTCTACCAGTGGACAAAATACCTGTCCAACCGGACTTACGCCTGGTTCACCGGGTGGATCTACCTCTTCGCCGGGGTTCTGACGGTCACCGCCGTCGTCGCCACGATCCCGGGTCTGGTATTGATACCGCTGCTCAACAACCTTGGCATCGGGCTGGCCAACAACACGCCGACGCAGATCACCATCGCCCTGCTGGTGCTGGCCAGCACGACGCTGCTAAATATTTTCGGCGTCCGGCTGGTCGCCCTGATCAACAACACCGGCGTGGTGTTCGAAATCCTGGGCATGGTCGTCTTCGCTCTGGTGCTGCTGATCTTCTATCATCACCAGCCCGCCACGGTTGTCTTCGACAGCAGCTACCTCGGGAATGGGTTCACCGGCGGCGCTTTCCTGGCGGCAATGTTCATGTCGCTGTTTGTCATCTATGGCTTTGACACGGCAAGCACCCTGGCCGAGGAAACAAGGAACCCCAGGGTCGAGGCGCCTAAGGCGGTGCTGGCGTCGGTGGTAGGCGCCTTCATCATCGGGGCGATCTTTCTCTTCTCGCTGATCCTCGCAATACCCGACATGAAGAAGTACGTCTTGGACGCGGGAGCGGCAAAGATCACCTCGCCCGCCGACGTCCTGAATGCGGTGCTTCCCAACTGGCTGGCCAACCTGTACCTGGTTGTCGTGCTGGCGGCCATCTACATCTGCTGCCTTGCCATCCAGACCGCGACCATTCGCCTGGCCTTCGGCATGGCGCGAGACGGGAAACTGCCCCTGGCGCGCTACTACAACAAGGTGAGCCCGAGCCTGCACACACCGGTTGCGGCCTGCCTCGTGGTCGGTCTGCTGGCAGCCATCCCGTTTCTTTACTATGCGGGCGCAGGTTTGATCGCGATCGGGGCAACTGGGATGATCTACCTCTCCTACCTTTTGGGGAACCTGGCAGTGCTGCGGGCACGTATGAGGGGCTGGCCGACCGAGGGCGCACCATTCAAGCTGGGGAGCTGGGGCATGATCGTCAACGTCCTGGCCCTGGCCTGGGGTGGCTCGATGCTGGTCAACTTTCTGTGGCCCCGGGGTGCCAGCAACCCGAATCTGAGCGCGCTACCGAACATTCCCGACCTCGGCCCGCTCGGAAACGTTCCGATCTTCGAAGCTACGGTCGCGGTGATCCTGATCGTTGGTGCCATCTACTATGCGATCGGACAGCGCGGCAGGGCGGAGCGCGCCCGACAGGTTGCTTAGCTGAACCGTTCAGGAGAGGTGGCGGGAAGTCCGCCGCCTCTCCTTATAATGTCGACACCATGGCCGTCAAGATCCGCGTCCCCGGCGCATTGCGCCAGCTGACACGCGGCGCTGCCGTCGTAGAGGTCAACGCAACCGATGTGTCGCAGGCTCTCGATGCCCTGAACCAGCAATACCCCGGCTTCCGGGAGCGACTGTACGACGACAAGGGGCAGCTTCGGCAGTTCATCAACATCTACCGTAATGACGAGGACATACGTTTCGGATCCGGCCTCAAGACCCAGCTCAGTGAGAGTGACGATCTCTCCATCGTCCCGGCAGTAGCCGGCGGTTGAGTAGGGATGGCGCGGACTACTGTGCGCCTCACCTTCCGTCGTGAAACCCTGAACCTCCCGGTCATCTACCAGCTGGGCAAGGACTTCAAAGTGGTAACCAACATCCGGCGCGCCGACGTGGGCGACGAAACCGGCTGGGCCGACCTCGACCTGGATGGGGAACAGCAGGAGATCGACCGCGCGCTCGAGTACTGTCGGGGTCGCGGCGTCGAGGTCCAGCGGCTGGAACCGTCGTGAGAGTCGCGGTCGCCATGAGTGGCGGCGTCGACTCGTCGGTC
>DASWQQ010000282.1:0-1910 GCA_036403615.1 Candidatus Dormiibacterota bacterium
GGAACGTCATGTTGGACACGAACACCGGCACGACGGTGCCGTCGGCGATTTTCGTCGCCGTCATCAGCGCCGCGTCCATCACGGACATGATCCAGCCGCCGAAGATGTTGCCCCTCGGGTTGGTATGTGACGGCATCGCCATCATACGCGATGCCAATTCACCGCGGGGGATGTCCCGGTCGATGTTGCAAATCGGAGGTGGGCGTTGCTCCCCCTGAGCCGGTAGGCTCGGGGTGTTCCATCCACGAAGAGGAGCAACGCCGTGAAGAAAGATATGCGCGCATCGGCTTCCCCGGTAGCCCTGAATGCAGCCGCGATGGCGGACGAAGGGTCGGCCGTGGCCGTGGCTTTCGAGGAAGTTCAAAGCAGCTTTGACAAGTTCTGCCTGATCGCTGGGATCGAGGCGCTTCAGGAGCTTCTGCAGGAAGAAGCGTCCGTGATCTGCGGCGACCGCCATCAGCGGCATGACGGGCGGCGGGGCCGGCGGTGGGGTCAGACCAAGAGCCAGGTCGGCTTTCACGGAGGCCGGGTCGGGGTTGATCGCCCCCGGGTTCGCAGCTGTGAGGGCAAGCAGGAACTGGTGCTGCCGAGTTGGGCCGCGGCGCAGGACGAGGACTGGCTCAGCCAGTGGGCGATGAACCAGATGCTGATCAACGTCTCGACCCGGAAGTTCCGCCGCTCGGTGCGCCTGCCGAGCGGCGATGTCGGGTCGGTCCCGGGCGACGGCACCTCGAAGTCGGCGGTGTCGCGCAAGTTCGTCGCTCTGTCGAGCGCGAAGATGCGGGAATGGCTGGCCTCCGATCTGTCGGCGCTTGATTTGCTGGCGATCCAGATCGATGGCCTGCACGTCAGCGACGAGCTGATCCTGGTCGCCGCGGTCGGCATTGATGGGAGAGGCGAGAAGCATCCGCTGGGCTTGGTCGAAGGGGCGACTGAGAACGCCGCCACGGTGCAGGCCTTGCTCGACAATCTCGTTGAGCGCGCCCAGCGGGGGTTTGGCTGTTCATCATCGACGGCGCCAAGGCGCTGTCCAAGGCGATCCGCCGGACCTTTGGCAAAGACACGCCGATCCCGCGCTGTCAGGTGCACAAGGCGCGCAACATCACCGAACGGCTGCCCAAATCGCTGCACGCCTCGGTGCGCAGGACCTTGCGGCAGGCCTGGGAACTGGACGATGCCGCCAAGGCCGAGCGGCTGGTCCGGAACCTGGCCCGGCGCCTGGAGAAGGACTGGCCCGGCATCTCGGCCACCATCCTGGAGGGGCTGGAAGAAATCCTGTGTGTGGTTCGGCTCGGCCTGCCCCAGGACCTGCGGCGCTCTCTGGCCTGCACCAACATCATCGAGAACATGAACGGCACGATTCGGCAGGTCACCCGGAATGTGAAGCGCTGGCGGGATGCCTCGATGGCCCTGCGCTGGACGGCCGCCGGCATGATGGAGGCCAGCAAGGGCTTTCGGCGGTTGAAGGCGTACAAGCAGTTGCCGCAGCTCAGAGACGCCCTGCTGTCTCTGCGGACGGCACGCGCGGCGACCCTTGCCAACCATTCCGGTCTTGCCAACACTGGCGAGGCCGCGTAGTTGTCAGCCAGCAACGCCCGCCCATTTGCAACATCGGCCGGGACATCCCCGGGTCCTCGGTGCGAAGGTAAACTTACCCCGCAGCCTTCGCCACCTGAACCTCCGCCGTCGCCTCGTCCATCATCCGGAGCCGTTCGCGCACTTCAGCCTCGTCAGACGGCTGCGTACGACGCCGTTCCATAAGCTCCCGAGCGACAGCCGCTTCCAGGAGAGCCGCGCGTCGTCAGGGGTGGCCCGATACCAGACCGCGCAGGCTCCTGGCTATCGGTTGGGATCACTGGGAGCTGACCCAGAAGCCTGCTACCGACCCATCCGGGACGCGAAAAGCCTAA
>DASWQQ010000283.1:0-22759 GCA_036403615.1 Candidatus Dormiibacterota bacterium
ATGACGTCGTCGCGAAGCGAGCCCGGAGTTACCTGTGGCTTGCGGCTGTCTCTCTGGTAGGTCTCGGCTCGGGTGGAGACGAACTCGATCGCATAGTCACCGGCGTCGACATGGGCGGTGCCGAAACGCTCGAAGACCACGGCTGGGTGAGGCGACACGAGCCTGGCGACAGCTTCGGCAAGCGTGATTCCCTTGCCGCCTTCGACCAGGACGTCAGCCTCCCTGATGGCAGCCTCGCGAGCCCCGCCGAGCAAGCGGTCTCGCACGTAGCCGCCCACCACCAGGGAACGGACACCGAGGCGAGCGGACTCGCGGGCGACGACCTCGAAGATGGGCCGCAACCCCGGCAACGCGGGCGGATCAATTCGAACCGGCATGCCCTGCGCGCAGGCGAGCGTACTCGACGGCTCCTATCAGGCCGACATCCGCCCCCAAGGCGGGCTTGACGATACGCAGTCCCTGACGAGCCGCCTTCCAGGAGGACGCCTCCATCGAGTGGTGCATCGGAGCGAGCAGCAGCGACCCGGCCTTGATGACGCTGCCCCCGAGCACGATCAGGTCGGGATTGAACAGATTGACGAGCGTGCCCATCGCGATCCCCAGCGCCGTGCCCGCGCGGGCCAGGATGTGTCGCGAGAGTGCGTCACCCCGTCGGGCCGCTCGTACCACGTCCCGCGCGTCAGGCCGCTCCAGGTTGTGCAGCAGGCTACCCGGCTCTTTAACCCCGAGGTCCCGTGCTTCCCGGGCGATCGCTGTTCCACTGGCGAGCGCCTCGACGCAGCCGAGGTTGCCGCAGCTGCAGAGCGGTCCTCCGGGCTGGACGACGACATGCCCGACCTCACCCGCGATCCCACCTGCCCCGCTGTAGAGCTTGCCATCGAGGATCAGGCCGGCACCGATCCCGGTCGAGACGGTCACGTAGATGAGATTCCGACTTCCCCTGGCGGCACCCCTCCGATGCTCGGCCAGGGCTGCCAGGTGCGCGTCGTGGTGAAGGTAGCTCCGGATTCCGGTTCGGCGGCTCAGGATGCGGTTGAGCGGCACGTTGTTGAAGCCCGGAAGATTGCCCGGACTTATGACCAGCCCGCGCGCCGGATCGAGCGGGCCGGGCATGCCAAGGCCCAGCGCCCGCACTGATTTCGGACGCCTTCCCTCCTCGGCGAGCGCGTCCGCGACCGTGCTCACGAGGGCGTCGATCACATAATCCCGGCCCTTGCGTGCGTTGGTCTGCCGGCGCAGAACCGTATGCAACCCGCCGCGCGCATCCGCAAGCGCAACCCTCAACTGGGTACCGCCGAGGTCGACGCCAACGTACATTTCAGCGCCAGCGTGCCCGTGGCAGCGGCCGCAGTGTCAGGGCAGCAATCAGCGCTCCGATGGCGAGGGCCACCGCGGTCGACTGAAAGATCAAGTGATACTCCGACAGCAATGCCTGGCGGAGATGGAGGACGTAGGTCGCATAGCGCACCGGAAAGTCGGGGAGCAGGGTTGGGATCGGCGGCAGCAGGTGCGCCGTCGCGCGGTGAAACTGGTAGAGGCCATAGCCGGCTAAAAGCGAGAAGCCGACCAGCATTCCCAGCAGGCGCATCACGATCAGGACGGCAGCCCCGGCGCCGCGCTGCGCTTCGCCCACCGCGTCCAGCACGGCAGCGCTCACGGGCGCGATCTCCAGTCCCAGACCGAGGCCGGCGAGGAACAACTGGGCGTCGGCGAGCCGCACCGGCAGACCGAACAGGTGCGGTTGAAGCGACCGTTCGCTCCAGCCCGATAGGAAGAGGAAACCTAGCGCAGCCATCAGCATCCCCATAGCTGCTACCAACCGGTAGCTGCGCAGCCGGCCGGCGATGACGCCGCCCAGCAGTGCACCGATCGGGATGCCGAGCATCAGCCGGAAGAGCAGCAGGGCGGCCTGGCGTGGGTTCATGGAGAACACGATCGGGGACTCGGCGATGACCGGGATGTAGACCAGGGCGACCATCAGGCCGGCACCGGCAACCGCATTGGTGATCGCTGCGCCGGAAAATGACGAATCGCGGAACTGGCGCACATCGAGCATCGGATGCTGGGCCCGGCGTTCGTGAAGCGTAAAGAGGACGAACAGAAGCAGCGCAAGCGGTGCTTGCCAGAGGAAATTCGCTCCGAGGGGACTCTTTTCCGGATCGGATGCGTAGAGCGCCAGCGTGAGCAGCGCAAGGGCCGCCGCGGCTAGCAAGCCCCCCAGCCAGTCGATGTGCGCGACGGCGCGCGCTCCTTTTTCCAGTGTGGCTTCCGGCCAGATCGCCCAGATCAGGAGGGCGGCGAGTGGCAGGTTGATCCAGAAGATCCAGGTCCACCCCAGCGAGGCGGCTATCAGGCCCCCCCAGATCGGTCCGAGCACGCTGCCAACCTCCTGGAGCGCGCTTACGGCGCCCAGTACCGGCCCCCGTCCGCCGGCGGGATAGAGGTCGGCGGCCAGCGCCAGCACGATCGGTACCAGGGCGCCACCCCCGGCACCCTGGAGGAGGCGGCCGGTCACCAGCTGCGAGAGGCTGCCGGCGGTAGCTGTCAACAAGGAGCCGGCCGCGAAGAGTAGGAGGCAACCTATGAAAAGCCTGAGCCGGCCGAAACGGTCGCTTAAACCGCCCGCGAGCGGCATCGCGGCAAGGTAGCCCAGCAGAAAACCGGTGATGATCGGTGTCGCGCGCTCCAGGTGGTTGACCGGAACGCGTACTGAGGTAAGCATCGGAAGTATGGCGGTCACCACGACATAGGCGTCGAGCGAGGCGAGGAAGAGTCCGGCGCCCGTAAGCGCCAGCAGGATGCGCCGGTTAGCCGAGCGGGGGTGGAGTGACTGAAATGGGGTGATCATGGTTGGAAAAGTCGAAGGTCACGGCTGCAGTCCGCGCTGGATCGAAAAGATTGCCCGTCAGTTGGGCCCGCCACAGTGTATTCGCAGGAGACTCGATCCAGTAAGTGGCATGGTAGGAGCCCTGATCTCGGATCAGGCTCAGAAGTTGATGCATCCGGACCGCAGTGACCGTGCCGCTGACGGGATAGGTGTCGTGGCCGTCGACCGTTTGCCTCGCGCCCAGGGTGGGGGCTTGAGTCTCGGACATGGCGCTAAAGAGGCCGACCTTCGGATCGAAGAGCGTGCGGGCGTCGAAGAACTGCGCCACCTGGACCTCAGTCAGGCGCTGCCACCCACCCGTCACCGACTTCAGGTAGATGGATGAGCCGCTGAAGGTCACTTCGACCTCTATCAGGAAGCCGCCCTCGCGCAGGTCGACAGTCGCATGCAGGTCAGGTGGATGGGCCTCGCCGGAGGCAGCCTCAACCGGCACGCTGCCGCTGGTCGCGCCGGTGATCTGCATCCGGAAATGGAAACCGTGGGACCTGGCCATCTGCTCGCTGGCGTGCTGCAGCAGAGAGTTGGCCTGGGGAGGGGGTGCGCCGCAGGCGGCGGCCGCCGCCACCATCAGGGCAACGCCGCAGGCCGCACCTGATCTCGGCATTCAAGTCCTCAGGATACGGTCATCTCCGACGCGGCGCGTGATCCTCTGGGCGTCCAGCCACTCGAGAAGAGGCAGCACATAGCGACGGCTCGATCCGAGCAGGTCTCGGGCAGCCGCAACCGACAGGCCCGGACTCGAGCCGAGGTAGGTCCGAAAACGAGCCAGGGCCAGCGAGACCGCTTCGCGGCTAAAAACCACCTCATCGCTGACGCGGACAATCTCGCCCTGATTGATCAGGTGCTGGATCAGGGCCGGCGTCAGGCCGTACCTCTGCGCGAGCTCTCCCAGCAGAGGCGGACTGAAGGGCTGCGAATCGAGCGCCTGAATGGTTGCGACAGCGGCAGCGCTCTGTTGCTCCGTAAGCTCAAGGCGGTGGCCGGCGAGGGCGACTTCGGACGCCGTCTCGACCAGCACCCCATCGGCGCGCAGAGTGGCGAGCAGCGCCTGAAAAATTGCGGGGTTCAGGGCGAGGCGGCTGCGTAGCGCCTCCCTGGGCATGCCCGGCCGAAGCGGCTGCGCCGCATGAAAGCCGAGCAGCTCCTGGCGGACGGCGTTCTGCAAGCGCCGGTGCGCCGCTTGCGTCACCAGTAACGGGCCCATCTGGCGCACCCGGCCCTCGAGAGCGAGCCGCTCCAGGGTCGCGGCAAGTGTCTCGGGGGAGAGCGCGACAATTCGGGAGAGGGGCGCGGCCTCGATTCCTGACGGGTGCTTGGCCAGCTCGAGTTCAACGCTGGTGAGCGGGTCACCTGCTTCTCTCGAGACGAGCTCCTCAATGACCTGCCTGTCGTGGCGTCGATGGCGGCGGGGTACGGTATCGACAATGACCCCGCCCGCCAGCGTGGTGGGGGGCGACGGAAGGCGGATGATGAAGCGATCGCCGGCGATGGCGACAGCCGGCTCCATGGTGTACAGCTGGGCCCAGCCCCGCTCGCCGGCAGCGAGCTCGTCGCTGTCGAGCAGGTTGACCTCGACCGGTATCTCTGCTGTCTCGTGATACATCAGTAGCCTCGCCCGGTGGCGCAATGGGTGCGGAGCTCCGTCAAGGACGGTAAGCCGGGCGTCGATCCGGCGGCTGCTCTGAACGGTGCCGGGAATCACGAGGACATCCCCCCGCCGAACCTGATTGCGGTCTACTCCTGCGAGGTTCACCGCGGTCCGGCTACCGGGCAGCGCTTCCTCGACCGGTTGATTGTGTTGCTGCAGCCCTCGAACCCGCACCCGCCGATCGCCAGGCAGGATGGTCAGCTCGTCGCCCTGCCGCAGCGCACCGCCCACAAGCGTCCCGGTCACCACGGTGCCGAAGCCAGGCATTCCGAAGGCCCGGTCGACGGGAAGACGCGGGCGGCCCAGGTCGGGCCGGCTGAAGGTGCGTCCCAGCTCCTCGTCGAGCGCCAGGCAGAGCCCCTCCAGGCCTTCACCGGTGGTGCTGGACAGGGAAACGATCGCTGCGTTCCGCAGCGAGGAGCCGCGCAGCATGGCAGAAACCTCGTCACGCATAAGCCGCAGCCATTCCGAATCAACCAGGTCTGCTTTGCTCAGCACCACGACCCCATGCTGGATTCCCAGCAGGTCGATGATGGCGAGGTGCTCGCGGGTCTGGGGCATCGGTCCCTCGTCGGCCGCGACAACAAGTAAGACGGCATCCATACCGTGAACGCCGGCGAGCATGTTTTTCAGAAAACGCTGATGACCTGGAACGTCGACCAGGCCTACGTGGCGGCCGCTCGGAAGGTCCATGTAAGCGAAACCGAGATCGATTGTCATGCCTCGGCGTTTTTCCTCATCGAGGCGGTCGGGGTCGATCCGCGTGAGTGCCTTCACCAGCGACGATTTGCCGTGGTCGATGTGGCCCGCCGTGCCGACCACGAAGGAGTCGGACGCATGGACGGTCTTCATGAAACTGCGCTGCGGATGGCGGCCAGCAGGCTCTCGTCCTCGCCCTCGAGTACCGTGCGCGGGTCGAGCACCACCTGGCCGTCGTGCAGGCGAGCGATTACCGGTGGCGATTGCCCGCGTAGCCGTTCGAGCACGCCGCCCGCACGACTCCTGGGGAGGGTCAGCGCCAGCAGTGTCGTCGGCAGCCGCTGGCCCGGAAGCGATCCGCCTCCCACGGTTGACTCTCCGGGTCGAAGCTCCGCCGCGACGCCCTCCTCCTCCAGGCGAGTCTTCCAGGCGGCGGCGCGAGCGGCGATCTTTTCCGCCGAGAGCCCGATCATGCGCCAAACGGGAATGGAAGAGTGTGCCTGCGTCACATACAGGTCGAGAGTGGCGAGCAGGGCGGCGAGCGTCATCTTGTCGACGCGGACCGCCCGCGCCAGCGGGTGCTTGAGTAGTTTGTCGACCAGCTCCGTGCGCCCGAGAAGGAGCCCTGCCTGTGGTCCGCCCAGCAGCTTGTCGCCGCTGCATGTCACCAGGTCGACGCCGGCGGCGATGCTCTCCTGGATGCGCGGCTCCGGGGCCAGGCCGAAGGCGGCAGAGTCCAGCAGCGCGCCGCTGCCGAGGTCCTCCAGCAGGAGGAGGCCACGCGCGTGGGCGAGCGCAGCGAGTTCCTTGAGCCCGGCTTGCTCGGTGAAGCCCACCACCTGGAAGTTGCTGGTGTGGACCTTGAGGATGGCTGCCGTCTTTTGGGTTATCGCCGCCTCGTAGTCGCTGAGGCGCGTCCTGTTGGTGGTTCCAACCTCGACCATCCGGCTACCCGAGAGTCGCATGATCTCCGGCATTCGGAAGGCACCGCCGATCTCCACCAACTCCCCCCTGGAAACGATCACCTCGCGGCCGCGGGTGAGGGCGGCCAGCATCAGTAAGGTTGCCGCTGCCCCGTTGTTTACGGCCGCAGCGCTCTCGGCTCCGGTCAGGTAGGTCAGGGATGGATTGACGGCATCGTGGCGAAGTCCTCGCCGGCCGCTGCCCGGATCCAGCTCCAGCGTTGCGTAACCAGGGGCGATGCTGGCCGCCGCCTCTGCGGCCTGATCGGCCAGTGGGGCACGGCCCAGGTTGGTGTGAAGGATGACCCCGGTGGCATTGATGCAGCGGCGCAATGCCGTTTCCCGCAGCCCGCGGATCACCGCCTCGACCGCCGCCCAGCGCTCGGAATCCTCGCTGATCGAGCCGGTCTCCCGTTCTCGCCCGAGCACGGTTTGGACCGCCGAAAGCACCAATGCCCGGCCGTGAACCCGAATCAGGGCGGGGGGAGCCTCCTCGAGCAAGCGGTTGACGCTCGGCAGCGACCGAAGCTTCGCCATCAGAGGCCTGCCCGTGGGGTCACGACGCTAAGAGTATCCGCGGCACCGAGGCGAACGCGCCGCTATCGTCAGGCCAGAAGCAGGTTACGAAGCACGATCGAACCGAGGATCAGGAGAACAAACATCAGTCCCGCCGTGATCCCGATTCGGCGAAGGTCGGCGCGAAAGTATGGGACCCGATCCAGCGGAATCGATGCGTCCTGCGGTGGCAGAGCGGCAGCCGAGGCACTGCCTCGTGCCGCCCGCGGGCTCGGGCGTGGCGCCGGGACCGGGCGGGCAACCGGTTGGGGCGCAGGCGACGCAGCCGCAGCCGCAGCCGCCGGCTCCACCGGCGGGTTGAGGGGCGAGACAGGGGGGACCCGGCCGGAAGGGCGAGATGCCCTCTGCGGCTTTTTTGCCTGGGGTCGCTTGTTCTTTTTCGCCATGGCCGAGCTACGCGGCATGGAGTTTAGCGTGAAAGTGGATAAGCGCTTGACAGGTCCAACAGGCTGTGTTAAAAATCCACGCGGGTACAAGATATAGCGTACCCCAAGCCGCGAGCCAACAAGGGCCAGATTCCTGCAGCCGTCCTGCCATCGCCGCTGCAATGCCCCTCCTCATCTGGTCCTTGTTGTTTTTCCCCGAGGGGGACTAGGGCTCAGACATTGAATCGGAAGAGGCAGACGTCGCCATCCTGCATCAGGTAGTCGCGCCCCTCAATGCGGACCTTGCCGCGCTCTCGAGCGACCGCGTAAGACCCCGCCTGGACCAGGTCCTCGTAGGAGACGATCTCGGCTTTGATGAAGCCCCGCTCGAAATCGCTGTGGATGGCTCCGGCGGCCTCCGGGGCTCTGGCTCCCTGGCGCACGGTCCAGGCCCGGACCTCCGGTTCCCCTGCCGTGAGGAAGGTCAGGAGGTTGAGTAATTTGTAAGCGGCTGCAATGAAGCTGTTGAGGGCAGGCTCTTTTAGGCCAGCATCCTCGAGAAAGGCGGTTGCTTCATCCTCGGGCAGCTCCCGGACGTCCGACTCCAGGCGCGCGGAAAGCGCGATCCATCCGGCGCCCTCGGCCTCGGCCTCCTCGATCACAGCCCGGAGCTCGGGCGTCTCCTTACCGATCTGGTCCTCGGAAACGTTGGCGACATAGATCACCGGCTTGGCGGTCAGGAAGGCATAGCTCTTGAGCAACTTGGCCTCCTCGGCCTCGAAAGTCATGGTGCGGATGGGCTTTCCCTGATCGAGGTGGGCGGCGATCCGATCAAGTAGATTCAGCTCGTCCTGTTCCTTGGCCCCGGGCTTGAGCCGCGCACTGGTGCCGATCTTTTCCCGCCGCTTCTCGACCACCTCCAGATCGGCCAGGCCGAGCTCCAGGTTCACCATCGTGATGTCGGCACGAGGGTCGAGACGATCACTTACATGCGGGACGTTGGGGTCCCGAAAGCAGCGCACCACCATCGCGATGGCGTCGAGTTCTCGGATATTGGAAAGAAACTGGTTGCCCATCCCCTCGCCCTGGCTTGCACCCGCCACCAGGCCGGCAACGTCGACGAACTTCATCACGGTCGGCGTGACCTTCTTAGGGTGGTACATGTCAGCCAGCGCCGTCAGCCTGCGATCGGGCACCTCTACCATCGCCGTGTTCGGCTCGATGGTGCTGAAGGCATACGAGGCCACGCCGACACCGGCGCGAGTCAGCGCGTTGAAGAGAGTCGACTTACCAACGTTTGGAGGTCCCACCATGCCGACGCCGAGTGCCATCGCCTGAAAGGTTAAAGGGCGGAGGGCGCCGGGGGCGCCCTCGGCCCTGAAAAGCCGCCCCGATCAGCGCCTCATCGGGTCATCCAGGTCCACCTCGGGCGAGATGTAGCTCGCCGGCAGCCGGTAAGCGAGCTCTTCTGTGGTTTCGTCGAAGCGGTCCGGGTCATAGTCGTCATAAAGATTGCCACCCGTGATCATGCTTGGGCCTCAGGCGCTGACCGGCTCGGCGACCGGACGCGCGGCTTCGCTCGCGCCTTCGCTCCTCGGGCTGAGCATCTGCATGACGTCGACGATGACCTCCGTCGTGTACCTTCGCAGCCCGTCCTTGCCGTCCCACTCGTGGCTGCGAAGCTTGCCTTCGGCATAGATGAGCTTGCCGCGGCTCAGATATTCCTGGCAGATTTCCGCCAGCCGGCCGAAGGCTACCAGCGAGTGGTACTGGACGTCTTCGACACGGGCCCCCTCGTCGTCCTTGCTGTGTGTACTGGTCGCCAGCCGCAGCTTGGCGATCGCCAACCCCTTTGGGCTCTGGACGATTTCAGGATCGCGCGTGAGGCGTCCTACTAGCGTTACCCGGTTGACCACTGATGTTCCCTCCGATTCAAATTGCTACTGACGATTCTGCTGCTGCGTGAGGATTTGCTATCGACCACCTCCTCGCGCGACTCCAGGAAGTAGCGGGAGAGGATCGACCGGCACGCCGGCAAGGCGCACCTCGAAATGAAGATGGGGCCCGGTACTGTTGCCGCTCGATCCCATCAACCCGATCTGCTGCCCGCCGGCGACCCTTTCACCGGTCTGGACCAGCGGGAAGTCGAGGTGGGCGTAGAGCGTGCTGAGGCGGGGATCCTGGGTGACCACCATGTAAAGGCCGTATCCGCCGCGCTGTCGCGCCACCAGGACGACGCCCGAGGTTGCGGCATAGATCGGCGCGTCCATCGCTGCCGCCAGGTCGATGCCGCTGTGGAAGTGATGGGCCGGACAGGCCTCAGACCAGGGCTCGATCCCGAGCAGGGTGCAGCCGAACGGCTGGGTCAGCGTTCCGCGACCGACCGGGGAGGTCAGACCCGCCGGGCTCTGCCCCTGCGCCCCCACGATGAACGCAGCCAGTAGTAAGGGCAACAAGATCGCCGCGATGAAGAGGAGCAGGACCGGACGCCGCCAGGACCAGGCCAGCCACCCAAGGCGCGCAGCGCCGAGTAGCGTCACGCCCCCGCCTTGGCGGCCATTGCGCCCTTGATGGCCTTCTTGGCGAATCCCTCGACGACGTGCTCAGTCTTCGATTCCAGGTGGGCCGACGCGTTCATCAAACCCGGCACCTTGACCAGCAGGTAGAGCACCGCCAATCCATAGAGGGCCTCGATCGGACTACCGTTGAGCTCGCTGGCGAAAAGGCCGGCGAAGCGAAGGACGAGGACCTGGGCGAACTGCATGAAGACTGTCAGCAAGAAGAGGCGCAGCCACGACTGCGCGTAGCGTTTCGTCTCCGGAAGGATCATGCAGAGCGCCGCCAGGGGGGCGATCGCCAGCAGCAGGGAAAGCAGGGCAAAACGGACCACGTAGGTCAGCGCAACGATGACGAGCATCACGACGATCGCCAGCCTGACGATTACCTGGAAAAGCGGCAGCCCGAACCCGGTGGTCAGCGCCGCGACCCAGGGAAGTCGGGTGGGCCCCCCGGGGAATGGTTGGGTCCAGACGGCATGGATCAGGGCGTTGTTGAGGTCGATCGCCATCTGGCCGAAAAGCAGCGCGAAATGGCCCATGCCGATGGCCGCCAGCGTCCTCGGAAGGATTGCCTTCAAGGTGTAGTGAGCGCGGAAGCCTCGTTCCCACTGGCTACGCAGAAAGGAATAGGTGAAGACCAGGACGAGCAACAGGTCGCCAAGCGCCAGGGTCAGATGAAACATTGCCTGGATTGCGGGGTCCTCGGTCAGGGGCCGGGCTGAGAACGTGGAGACGTCGTGGGTGCTGAGCAGGTAGGTTTCCACTGTTCCGGAGACCGAGTGGTAGACATCTTCGATGAGGTTCGAGAAGAACCCCGTGACCAGCCCGGAGAAGATCTCTAGCATCGGATCCGGCAGGCGGAGGCACTAATGGTTGACCGAGTCCACCAGCACGTGGACGAGCAGGCCTGCCATCTCGACACCGATGGTGCCGAATACGATGCGGCCAATCCACCGCTTTGCCTCCATGACGCTGCGGGGTTCGATTGCGATCATCTTCCAGATAAAGGCGAATACGAAGGCAAGTGCACCGATGCTGCCCGTCAGCCCCTGGGCGTAGCTGGTCCAAACCTCGATCAGGTGCTTCAGCTGGTCCATCAGTGGCGGCGCTCCACCTCGGGCAGGACTCGATCGCGGAGGTAGCGCTCGAGGCCGCCGATGAGGCTGTGCAGGACGTTCCACTGGCTCGACACCAGGCTGCGATCCCGACGGCCCAGCCCGCTAATCCAGTCGGAGTTCAAGCCGGCCGGCCGCGGCGTCGCGCCCTGCCGGGCAACCGGCGTTGCCGCGGCCGACGCTCTTGGAGCGCTTGCGCTGGCCGCCGGCAGCAGCAGGCTGGGTGGGGCGACCAGGGCCTGATGGTGAGGCTGCATCGCCAGGTGCACTCCCACCCCGGTGAAAGCGGCCAGAACCGTGATCTCGCCGCCGATCAGAACCAGTTTCCAGCTTGCAGGCATGCTCGACTCCTCGACCGAATGTGGGTTGATGCCCGCATCCTGACACAAAGCCGTGTATTTGTCAAGACGAAACTACATAGGCGCGTAGAGAGGCTGGCCTGGGAGCGAGGTTCTAGAGAGAGCCCTGCAGCGCCGCCGGAAGGTCGCCGAGGCGAAACTGATAACCGAGCTCAGCAGCTCTCGAGTTCGCCCGGCGCCCGTGCAGGAGCAGATCGGCCTGCTTACCCAGCGCCAGTCGAAGCAGGGGAGCCGGCGCTGGTACCACCGAGGGCCGGTGCAGGGCTCGCCCGATCTCAGCTGCCACCTGCCGCTGCCGCCTCAGGTCCGGGGCAACCGCGTTGAGTGGACCGCGGACCGCTTCCCTATCCAGGGCCAGGCGGTAGAGGCCTACCAGGTCCTCGATCTGAATCCAGGTAAACCACTGCGAACCGTTTCCCAGCGGACCGCCGGCAAAGGTCCTGAAAGGCAGCACCATCAGGCGGAAGGCGGCAGCCTCCCGGCCGAAGACGAGGGCGGTGCGCATCAGGACGACTCGAGTCCCAAGCGGCTCGGCCTCCAGCGCCGCGGCTTCCCATTGTTGGCAGACGTGGGCCAGGAAGGAGCCGCCCGCACCGCTCTGCTCGTTCACCATCTCTTCTCCGCGATCGCCGTAGTAATCGATGCCGGAGGCATTGAGGAGGACAGGCGGCCGATCGGCCGCCGGCAGCCGCCCCATCGCCTTCACGATCGCCCGGGTCCCCCGCAGCCGGCTGGCAAGGATCTGGTCCATGCGGCGCCGAGTCCAGCGCCGGGAACCGATGCTGGTCCCGGCGAGGTTGATCACCGCGCCGGCGCCCTGCAGGGCAGATGACCATGCCCCAACTTCGGCTGCGGGATCCCATAAAACCACCCGGACCCCGACGGGCACCGGGTCAGCGGTGGCAGACCGGCTGAGCACGATGACCTCATCGCCGTTGGCCAGCAAACCGGCCGACAGATGCCGGCCGATGAAGCCTGTGCCCCCCGCGATAACGACTCTCACACCACTAACTATGCTGGACCGGCAAGGCGCCGCCAGATATCGGGCCCTGACCCGAGATGCCCCGGTTCAGGCTTTGAAGCCGCTGATCCGCCGCTCGTTACGGGCCAGCTCCAGTCCCTGCACCGCCTGCGCGATGAGCGCCGTCCTGTCGTCCTTACCCGCCGCGGTCGCTCCGACACCGGTATTCACGGCGATACGCACGATCTCACCCGACGCGCCGATCGCATAGGGATGTTCTTCGAGTGCGACACGTAGCTGGTCGGCGAGCCGCACCGCGATCGCCCGGTCACCTTCCGGGACCAAAAGGGAAAACTGGCCATCCCGGATCCTGCCCACAGTATTGACCCGCCGGGTCTTGGCGCGAATGACTGCCACGAACTCGCGCAGGATCCGGCCCAGGCCCGCGTCGCCATACTTGCCACGGAGGACCTCGAAGGTGTCGATCTCGAAAACGATCAAGGCCAGGTTGTGGTTGAAGCGAGAGGCTCGGCTGATCTCACGGTCGAGCAGCTCCTCCAGGAAGCGGCCACTGTAGGCTCCGGACTGGGTGTCGAGCAGGGCCGATTGCTCCGCCTGGATCAGCTTGCGCCCCATAACGATGGCGTAGAGGCCCTCCTCGAGCAGGCTCGACAGCGAGCTCATCGGTTCTTCGAGGTCCTCGCGCGGCCTGTCGTAGCCGACCACGATCGCCCCGAACGTTTCCTGGCCGTCTTTAGCCGGGAGCGGAACACCTGCCAGGCTGCCCACGACGACGGCTTCGTCGGTGAGATAGCGGGACCAGGCGCTCCGAGAAATATCGGGAACGGTAACGGGGCGGTCGGCATGCTTGACCCACTCGGCGATTCCCTCGAGCAGCCGCCGCTTGGGCAAGACCAGCTGATCCGCATTCGGCTGGTCGTAGCCCGAGGCGAGGTCCGAGCCGTTGTCGTCCATCAACAGAACGAGCGCATAGTCCGCCCGCGTCAGGTAGATGACTGCATCGACCAGGTGCTGACACAGGGTCTGCGCGTTTGACTCGGCGATCTGCGACTGAAGGCGGCGAAGGGCATGGCTGACACGCTCTTTCGCCTGCATCTCGGAGAGCAGGTTGAGGCCGACCGACACCAGCTCCCCGGCGCCGAGAAGTTTCTCGGCATCGTGCTCGGGCACCGCATCGGCGGCCTGGATCAGCTCGTCGGGAAATACCTTGAGGCGAAAGGCAAGCTCGGCAAGTTCTTCGACGGAGTTGGGGGCGAATTTCACCGCAGGACTGACGACGGCACCGATCTGCCCGCCCTTCTCGTTGCGGATGGGAGCGACCAGGTGACCCACCCCCGATTTGCAGACCGCCAGTGCCTCCTCGCCCCGCTTCAGATAGTCGCGGTCGAAGTAAAGGGGACAAACCTTTCGCTCCTGAAGCAACCGGCAGTAACGTGGGTACTCCTCGACCGGCGTCAAAGGATGGGAGTCGAGGTCGAAGACCTGGAGCTTGAGGCCCGTGGAAGCCTGGAACCGGTCGACCATGCGCCCGAACTCGGCGCCGCCGATCAGTGGGGCCAGGTCGCCCTCGAGTGGTTCGTCCTCCATCTTTAATGGCCGTGCGCAAATGGCACGGTTTTATCCTTGACAGCAACAACGGTGTAACAGGCCAAAACCTGTCGGCCGACCGGCAACTTTTCGTATTCGCGCTGAACTCGGCCTGGCCGTTCCTTGAGCGGGCTTTGCCGGCCGAACGCCGGTAGACTGAGCCGGTGGTCTCCACCCGGCTGCTGACCAAGCGGTACGGGTCACTGACGGCTGTCGAGGAGCTCGACCTGGAGGTCTCGGGCGGAGAGCTCTTCGGCTTCCTCGGGCCCAACGGTGCGGGTAAGACAACCACCATCAAGATGCTGGTCGGACTGCTCCGGCCGACCTCAGGCAGCGCCCGGGTCGCGGGTTTCGACATCCTTGCGGAGTCCGAGCGCGCCAAGGCCCGCATCGGCTACGTGCCCGACTCAGCCACCCTCTACGACAAGCTGAGCGCGAGGGAGTTCCTCGAGTTTTCAGGCGACCTGTACCACGTGCAACGGCAGCTTCGGGATCGGCGGATCGATGCGCTGCTCAACCTCTTCGGGCTCGCCGATCGGGAACGGGACTTCCTCGGAGGATTCTCGCGCGGCATGCGGCAGAAGGTTTCGCTTGCCGCGGCATTGCTTCACGACCCGCAGGTTCTCTTCCTAGACGAACCGACCGTCGGCCTCGACCCGCAGAGCGCCCGCCAGATGAAGGACATCCTGGAGGACGTTTGCCGTGAGGGTAAGACCGTCTTCTTTTCAACCCATATCCTGGAGATCGCAGAGCGGATGTGCACCCGGCTCGCCATCATCAATCACGGCAGGCTGGTCGCCGTCGGCACACTTGACGAGCTACGCCGCCAGGTGGGGGCCGATGGTCAATCGCTGGAGCAGATCTTCCTCGAGTTGACCGGTGGCAGAGAAGAGGACGTGGGCTCGGTCCTGCGTGGCCTAGAAGGCTGAACCGTTGAGCCTGGTTGGCACCATCCGCTTCGGCATCTTTCTCTGGCGGACTCAGCTCAGGATGTTTATCAACCAGACCCTGAGGAGCCGCAAGCCCGGCCGCCTGATGCTCGTCGCCGCCGGTGCCCTGATACTCCTCACCCTGTGGGTTTGGGAAGGTGTGGTAACGGCGCTCGCGCTTCAGGCCTCACATCGAATCCGCTTGGACCTGGATCTCGCCCGCCTTTTCAGCCTCGGCTTCCTGGCCTACACCAGCGTCCTCGTCTTCTCCAGTCTTGTGTTCAGCCTCAACGCACTCCTTCTCAACCCTGATCTCGACCTGCTCCTCGCCTCCCCCCGACCGGTCGAAACGGTTCTGGGGGGACGCATGGTCGTCCAGTTCCTGCGCCTGCTCTTGCTAAGCCTGCTTTTTACCCTTCCGGCGTTGCTCGTCCTTACCGTCGGTGCCAAAAGCCCGGGGATTCTGCCCGGGTTCGCCACCCTCTTCATCCTCTACCCAGTGTTTGTGGTGGTGATCATCTCGCTGGCCACCCTCTTTTTGGTTCGATTCATCCCTGCCGGTCGCGGCAAGGAGATCGTCACCGTGCTCAGCCTCGCGCTGGCGCTGGGCATCAATCTGCTGAACTTTCTCTTCAATCCGGCCTTGCGCGGCGGCGGCTTTCGAGCCCGCCGGGGCGCCCCCCCAGGCCTGCCGGATCTCCCGCTGGCGACCAGTCCGTGGCTTCCTCCGGGCTGGGCTGGGCGCAGCGCTGCCGCAATCCTGGAGGGGCAGTGGTTGCCGGCCGCCCTCTGGGCTCTCCCGCTGATGGCGGTTTCCCTCGCGCTTTTCGTGATCGGTACCCGCCTGAGCGGACGCCTTTATCTCGCCGGTTGGATCGGCGCCGTGCCGCCGCGGCGACGCCACCTCCCGACGGTAACGACGCGCCGTCATGGCCGGACGCTTCCGGTGCTCGACCCGGTCGTCTCGGCGATCGTCATCAAGGACTGGCGGATGCGCACCCGTGACATCGCCCAACTGGCCCGCTTCGCCATGCCGGTCATCTTCCTTTTTGTCCTCTTCGGATTCCGCTCGGCTCGACTGCTCGACTCCGTTCACGCCCTGGGCGAGGGACCGGTGGCGGCGACCCTTGCACTGCTACCCTCCTGGGTCCTTCTGCTGTCGCTGAGCAGCGCCCTCGGACTCACCGCCGTCAGCCTCGAGGGACGGAGTATCTGGATCTACAACGCCTCGCCAAACACCGTTCTGCGCATGCTGCAGGCGAAGTGCTGGTCTGTCGCTCTGCCAACCGCCGCCGCTGTCACTGTCGCCGCCGCCGTTACCGAGACGCTGGTTCATCCGGGCTGGTTGTGGGCTACGACGGCGACCGCCCTTGCGGTGGTGCAGGCGGTGGCCGTCACCAGCCTGATGGTGGGAATTGGTGCCTTCTTCGCCCGCTTTGATTGGACCGACGTGCGAAGGATGCTCCACCCGCTCGCCGGGCTCCTGGGAATGGTCGGGTTCCTGGTCGTGGTCGGTTTCGGGGCGCTCCTGATGGCGATTGCCATCGCGCTCTCGAGCGCCGCGCACCTACCCTTGCCCACCACCTGGATGGCAGCCCTTTTGCTTTCATCGGGCGGCGCCATCGCCGCCGCCGCCCTCGTTCTTCTGCTCGGCGCCGGACGGCTAGGGCGGCTGGAGCTCGGCTAGCCTTCCAGCTCGGGGAAAAGCTCCTCGCCAGCCGCGATCGAGGCAACCTCGCGGCTGCGCGGCAAACCGACGCGGTGATGGTGCCGGCAACGAGCCTCGTAGCCAGCGGCGCCTCCGATGACCACCAGGGGCGAATCCGCCGGCGCCGGGTGTCCGTCTACCAGCCGCTGCGTCCTGGTGGCGTGGTGGGAGCCGCAGCCGGGAAACTGGCAGGAGGCCTGGAGCTTGGTCAGCCGATCGGCCTGGGCCGCCAGCTGCGGCATTGGACCGAATGGACGGTTGAGGAAGTCGAGATCGAGGCCGGCAACGATGACGTGCAGCCCGCGATCCGCCAGCCGGCCGCAGAGGGGCACGATCTCAGGGCCGAAGAATTGCGCTTCATCGATACCGACGACTCGCGTCTCGTCGCGGAGCTGCTCTTCGATCGCATTCGCGTCCGGGACCGCGATCGCGGGAAAGCGCACGGCTCGATGCGAGGCAACCGCCTCGATCGCGTACCGGTCGTCCAGCGCTGGTTTGAAAGCCTGGATCGTGGCCCCCGCGAAGCGCTCCTGGTCGAGGCGGCGGATCAGCTCCTGCGTCTTTCCGCTGAACATGCAGCCCGATACCAGGTCGAGGCTGCCGGACGGTTCTTCGAACCAGCCTTCCTGGAACTCACCGCTGATGGCCGTCGGGCTGTGATGGCGGCGGCAGACGGGGAGAAAGCGTTCCGCCTGCCCTTTCTGGGCCAGGAAGCGCTGGGTGCGGCTGGCCAGGTTCCGGCAGCCCGGCCGTGCGCACACCCCGTCGTCCAGCTTGACCGCCAGGTCGGCACTGCAGAGCAGCTCAGGGATCGGCCCCTGGGCTTTGCCGGTATAGTCCAGTTCCCAACCGGCAACAACGACGTCGATGCGATGGGTGGTGGCCAGAAGGTCGGTCACCTCCATCAGAGCACCGTCGTATTCCTGCCCGTCATCGATCACCACCAGCTCCGTCTGCGGATCGAGTGCGTCCAGGAGGCGCCCGGCGGTCGGTTGAGTGGCGAGCCGCTGCATCCTGCGGCCCTGTCGCTGTGCCCGCTCAGCTTCCGCCTCGAGCTTCTTGGTCTTTCCTGAATGCGTCGGGCCGGCGTAGACGGTAAGCGATCCCAGCCGTCGCCGCTCCCGGTCCTCCCGGTAGATCTCAGAAATCATGCCGGTGGAGGGCCCATCCCTGAATAATTATCCCTGATGCCAGACGAGAGCGCGACCGGACCGCTCAATCAGATGAGCGACGAGGAGCTGGCGCTCGGGGTACGCCAGATGATGGCCGAGATGGTCCCCCTCGAAAACGCGCTTGGCCACCTCCGCACCCAGCTACAGCAGCTCGTCAGCGAGCAAAAAAGGCGGGAACGAAACGCGCACTTGAAAACCAGGATGCAGGTTCGCACCACGCTCGCCCAGGGCCAGATGGCCAGCCTGTTGCAGATCGCGGAAAGCTCAAACGACCTCCTCTCGCCGAATCAATCGCTCAAAGAGCTCAGATTCTTTCGCGACAGTGGCACCGAGATCGGACTGGGTTACGCGACCGCCCGCACCCCGACCGTTTTCATGACCAATGGCACAAACAGCCAGGCGCTCACCACCATCGCCGAGATCCGGGCGCGCTACCTCATGGGTTGGGATTTCGGCACGGCCGCACACGCGGGGGTTCGCATCCACATTCCCAACACGAGGACGGAGAAAGTCGTCCCTGCCTCAGAAGTCTTCGTCAGTCCGAAACCAGACTGACCGGGTCGAGAGCAATCACCAACCCCGCCGCACCCAGGTACCGAGCTGCGAGCGCTCCGCCCCGATCGTCGTCGCTTTGCCGTGGCCGGGCAGCACTCGAGTTTGATCGGGCAGCGGGAAAAGCGCGGACTGGATGCTCTTGATGATGGTGGGAAAACTGGCCCCCTGTCCCCGGGTGTTGCCTGGCCCGCCCGGAAAGAGAGTGTCACCGGTGAAGAGGTGATCAGCTATCAGGAAGCAGAGGCTGCCGGGCGTGTGGCCTGGCGTGTGAAGGGCCACAAGCGTGTACGGGCCAAACTGGAAGTGATCGCGATCCTTTACTTCCAGGTCCGGCTTCAGCGGCATCATTTCGGCGTCGCCGTGATGGCAGCTGAAGATTGCGCCGGTAGCGCGCCGCACCTCCGGCACCGCCTGGACGTGATCTGGATGGCCGTGGGTGGTTAGGATATGGCTGAGCGATAAGCCCTCCAGCTCGGCAAGGATGCGGCCTGGATCGTTGGCCGCGTCGATCAGCAGGGCTTCCCTACTCTCCGGATCGCTGAGAAGGTACACATTGTTGTCGTAGGGCTCGACGGCGAAAGCTCTCAGATGAAACACAAGAGCAAGTTTAGGTATGGGGGACTAAAGGCATGCCTAGAATGAATTTTCGTGACGGCAGCACGGCGTATCGGCATGCATATGCGCACCGGCCGGGGACTCGACAAAGCAATCGAGATGATTCGCGCGCTCGAGCTGAAGTCAGTCCAGATCTTCACCGACAACCCCAGCGCCTGGCGCTCCGCGCCGGTCGATCCCAACGCGACAGCGGCCTTCAAGCGCGCCCTCCTGGAGCTGGACGTAGGGCCGGCCCTGACGCACGCCATGTACCTGATAAACCTGGCCGGTCCCAACCCCGAGTTCCAAAAAAAATCGCGCAAGGCGCTGGCCGCCGAGCTGAGGCGGGCCGAATCCTACGGTTGCGGGTATGTCGTCACCCATGTCGGAAGCCACATGGGCGACGGCGCGCAGGCGGGCATCGATCGAGTTGTTGCTGCGCTTGACGAAGTGCTCGACGCGACTGCGGGCTGTCCGACGGTCTGCCTGCTCGAAACCTCGTCCGGAGGTGGCGCTTACGTCGGTGCCAGCTTCGACGACCTGGCGCAGATTCTGGGCCGCCTGACGCAACACTCGGACCGCCTCGGCATCTGCTTCGACACCGCCCATGTCTATGCCTCCGGTTACGACGTAGGAGGTGGCGAGGGGATGCGCAGGACCCTGGATAAGCTGACTTCGATCATTCCGGCAGAGCGTGTGCGCGCCTGCCACTGCAACGACACCACCGTTCCTCTGGGCGGCAAAGCGGACCGTCACCATCACATCGGTCAGGGCAATGTTGGCCTCGAGGGATTCCGTGCCCTACTCACTTACGAGCCGCTGGCCCATTGCGCCTTCGTGCTCGAAACTCCAGGCGAGGAAATGCTCGAGGGTCTGGAAAACCTGAATACCCTGCGCGCCCTGGCATGAGGGAGTCGGGCGCCAGGCTCGACGCGGTTCTCTTCGACTACGGACACACGCTGATTCATTTCGACGAGCGGCCGCACTCAACCCTTCTCTCTGCCTACGAGAAGATCAACCATCTCCTGGCGCGCACGCTTTCGCGGGAGGTGCCCGCCGCGGAGATCCTGATCGAGCGGGTTTCGATGGCGGTTGATGACGCCATCCAGCGGGACTACGCTCTCGGTCGCGAGGAGGAGGTTGAAATCGCGGCCATCTACGACGCCGCACTGCGGGCTCTCGGCCTGGAACTCGAACCCGATGTAATCGAGCAGGTGATGGAGATGGAACAGGATGGCTGGCTGAACAGCGTTCACGTCGGTCCCGACGTGGTTGAAACCCTGGAGTGGCTTCGCTCCGCCGGGCTCAGGCTCGGAATCGTCTCCAACGCCGCCTACCGGCCGGCGCTGATGCAGCGGCAGGTCAGCGCCCTCCAGCTGGCCGGGTATTTCGACGGTCTAACCTTCTCCTCGGCGGTCGGTGTCCGCAAACCACACCCCCGGATCTACCAGGATGCGCTTGGACGGCTCGGGGTCAGCCCCTCTGCAACCCTATTTGTCGGCGATCGCGTGAAAGAGGACGTGCGCGGGCCGCAATCGCTTGGAATGCGCGCGGCGCTGCTTCGCGAGTGGCGCAAAGAGGAGGACCCGCAGGTGGCCGACTTCGTAATCGATCGCCTTGGCGAGCTGCGGCCGATCGTGGAGCGGCTCCTCGTAAACCCGGGTAGAACGGGTACCTATAATGAGGTGGCGTCGCCCGAGTGAGTCGCGCGGTGGGATGGAGGTAGGGGCCGGGTGGACTTTCGCGAGTATCTGAAGCGCAAGTGCCGCGAGCAGAACATTTCCCTGCACCGACTCGCGGTCCGTTGTGACCTAAACCAGATTTATTTCTATCAGGCCGTCAACAAGAACAAGGAGAATCCTCCGCCCTGGGTTCTTCGGCGCGCCGCCCCCCACCTGGGTGTCACATACGTGGAGCTGATGATCGCCGCCGGCCACTTGAAAGAGGAGGACCTGCAGGAGTACACGGCAAATTCTCCGGGAAAGGAGCGCGACCGGGAGCGGGAAAAGGTCTCCGTCTAGCCGGCTCCGAAGCCGCCGGGCCCACTAGACTCCGGTTGTCCCGCCGCCGCCGACGAACTTTGAGAACTGGTAGGTCACCGTCCAGCTGAACTGCGAGGTGGTCATGTTTACCTTCATCTGGTGCACGTAACCGTCACTCGGTGAGATCCAGACCTCCACCTGGATTCCAGCCGTGGCCAGCACCGCCTCCTGCTCCGCTGTCAGGCCGCTCTGGGCATCAGCCTTGAGGTTATCGATGTACTTCCCGGGGTCGACGTTAAGGGAAAAGTGATGGACGGTGATGTTGTCCATGGTGATGTCGCCCAGGTCGTCCGACGCCCTGAAGGCGTGGGCGAAGTCAAGGTTGTTGATCGGATCCATTCCAGGGGCGAGCTGGCCCTTCTGATCGTTGGTCACGTCCTTCCAGGCGGGACCCTGCGCCGGGATCTGCACGTACTCGCGCCCCGCCTCGATCCGGATGTTTTCGGCCGCGATCGCATCCGGCTCGCCGGCTCGCTGCGAGGGGATCACGAGCTGGAGTGAGAGCTTCTCGTTGTGAGGGTAGGTCAGGTCGCCAGTACCGGTCAGCTGGACACCCGCGATGCCGTTGAGCACCAGGGTCCCACGCATCGACATGTGAAGGCTCTTCAGGTTTCTCATCGCATCGCCACTGCGGCTGATGACTGGCCCCGGGTCGATCGACGCCGTGCCCGGTTGCTGCGATAAGACTGAGTTGAGGGCGCCGCTTTGCCAGATCAGCAGGCAGGAAGCGATCGCGACCACCACCGTAAGGATGCGCCCCATTTGGTCACGCAACGAGTCCGGAGCGACCTCCTTGCGGGAAGGAAGCGGGCCCGCCGGAAGGAGGGGTTGGGGGTGGATCCGATTCGATGGGACGGGAATCAGAGGCGCCGGCGGGCCTAGCCAGCGCGGCGATCATATCCCCGCGCCACCGCCGCGACACGGGATTCACAGAGGCGTAACGGGGCTGTTACGCCGGGCCGGCCGACTAACATGGGCAGATGATCAGGTCGCGTGTGGTCATGCACGTTGACCTGGATGCCTTTTACGCCTCAGTGGAGCAGCTTCGGCGCCCAGAGCTGCGCGGCAAGCCGGTGATCGTCGGAGGTACCGGCTTCCCGGGGGAGCGCGGTGTAGTAGCCGCGGCTTCCTACGAAGCCCGGGTGTTCGGTGTTCGGTCCGCGATGCCGCTCAGCCGCGCCCATCGCCTCTGCCCCACCGCTATTTTCACGCCCTGCGATTTCCCCGCCTACCGAGAAGCCTCGAGAGCCGTCTTCGACCGGCTCGATAAATACTCACCGCTGATCGAACCACTTGCCCTCGACGAGGCCTATCTGGACCTGACCGGCCAGGAGACCCTGATGGGATCGCCAGTCCAGGTGGCAGAGCGGCTGCGGGAGGAAGTCAAGCGCGACTGCGGCCTGGACATCTCGATCGGGGTCGCCAGTTGCAAGCTGGTCGCCAAGGTGGCCTCCGACCTTCGCAAGCCGCGCGGGCTGGTAGTCGTCAAGGAAGGTGAAGAGGCAGCCTTTCTCGCCGGGCTCCCGCTACAAAAACTTCCGGGCTGCGGCCCCGCTAGCATCGCCCGGCTGGCCCGGATCGGGGTGCGCAGGATCGGTGAGCTGGCCGCCCTGCCCGACCCGCTGCTCGGGGAACTCTTCGGCCAGTACGGGCGACAGCTGGGGGCCCACGCACGCGGCCTCGATCCCAGCCCGGTGCTTCCACCCGGCGAGCCCAAGAGCATATCTCGCGAGGTCACCTTCGATCACGACCTGCGCGACGTAAAACGGTTGCGCGAGATGGCACTGGTCCTGCTCCAGGATGTTTCACAGAGTTTGCGGGCGCGCCGGCTGACGGCCAGGACGGTGGTCCTGAAGATCAGGTATCAGCCCTTCGATACGCACTCCCGGCAGGCAACCCTTCGCAATCCGTCGGACCGAGATGATGACCTCTGCCGGGCCCTGACCGCGCTGCTCGACGAGCAGCTGGACGCGGCGCGACCGGTTCGCCTGATAGGGGCCGGCGTCAGCAACCTCGAAAAT